>DAOWGA010000146.1 GCA_030637665.1 Lysobacterales bacterium
ATAGTCATCCTGTCTGCGATATATGAATTTTATCCTGTCCTGACACCACCCGCAAAGAATTATGCGGGCTAGCAGCCTGTCGGACTTGACCGATCGTAGAGAGGGAACGCCGATTTCAGTCAGACTCTTCTGTCTTTTGAGACGAATAGCACCGCTATTTTACGAAAAAGAGCGGGAAATCTGGCCAAACTCGGCTTTTCCGCAGTAGATCATGTTAAGTCCGACAGGCTGCTAGCCCGCATAATTCTTTGCGGGTGGTGTCAGGACAGGATAAAATTCATATATCGCAGACAGGATGACTATCTTTTGACCAATCCAAACAATGAGGACGCATTGTCGTTCGATCAACTCAAAGAGCTGGTGATCTCCGCTCTTGAGGATTTCAAAGCAATCGATATCCAAATCATTGATGTTTCCGAGCTGAATCCGCTGACAGAGTTGTTCGTCATTGCCTCAGGCAGTTCCAGCCGGCACGTAAAATCCATGGCGGAAAACCTGATCATGAGGGCCAAGGCTGCCGGCTGTCAGCCGCTGGGAGTGGAGGGCCAGAGGCAAGCAGACTGGGTGCTGGTAGACCTCAATGACGTGATTGTTCACCTGATGCTCCCGCAGGCGCGGGCTTTTTATAATCTCGAAAAGCTCTGGCGGGTCAGCACGGATCAACGCAGCAGCGCAGGCCTGCCTGCCTGAGCCAGCCCGCTTCACATAGAGCAAGCACACATTCTTTATGCAATTAATTGTTGCGGCCATCGGTCAACGCATGCCGGCATGGGTCCAGCAGGCATGGTCGGAATATGCCAGGCGTTTTCCCAGGCCGTATTCCCTGGAATTGCGCGAAATTCCGCTCCTGAAACGTTCCCGCAATGCGGACATCGGCGGTCTGCGAAGGCGGGAAAGCGATGCGTTACTTGCAAGCGTACCGGACGGCTTTCGGATCATAGCCCTGGACGAAGGCGGCAAGCAGTGGTCAACGATGGAACTCGCGGGACAGATGGAAAACTGGATGAGGGAAGAGCGCGGCGTGTGTTTCCTTATCGGTGGCCCTGACGGCTTGTCCGGGCAGTGCAGGCAGCAGGCTCACAACAGCTGGTCGCTGGGCAGATTGACTCTGCCGCATCCCATGGTGCGTACTATTCTCGCCGAGCAACTTTACCGGGCCTGGACCATCACCCAGAATCATCCTTACCACCGGGCCTGATAGTTTGATGGATACCCCGCTTACCAAGGCAGTGCTCATCCTGGCCTCTGCTTCACCCCGGCGGTGGGAGTTGCTGGATCAGATCGGTGTCGCTTATCGCATCGTCATTTCAGAAATTGATGAATCTGCCCTGACAGGAGAGAAACCGGGTGACTATGTTTGTCGCGTGGCGCGTGAAAAAGCACTGGATGTGAAGCACCGTGAAGGAGGTGATTCACCGGTGTTGGGGGCTGATACCGCGGTGGTTGTGAATGGCCGTATTCTCGGCAAACCGGTGAACCGTGAGCACGCGATGGAAATGCTCATGGAACTTTCTGGCTGCACGCACGAAGTATGGTCCGCAGTGGCGCTGCTGTTGTCCGGGGGCGAAATCCTCGAACGGCTCAACGTGACCCGGGTTACGTTTTCAGAGTTGGATCGTGAATGGATCGAGGCCTACTGTGACAGCGGTGATCCCATGGACAAAGCCGGTGCTTATGGCGTACAGGGTATGGCTGCGCAGAAAATTTCACACCTGGAAGGCAGTTATTCAGGCGTCATGGGTTTGCCTCTGCACGAAACCTCTGAAATTCTCAACCAGGCGTGCCTGCTGAATCATTTTGAGTCAGGCAGTTCTTCGAAGTGATATTCTACCCACAGTTTGGAAATGGCAATTCGTTTGCCCGGATGTCGCGTGAGCGAAGAAATTCTGATTAATTCGACACCGTCGGAAACGCGGGTGGCGCTGGTAGAGAATGGCATGCTGCAGGAAGTATGGCTGGAGCGTGCCAGTCACAGTGGCTACATCGGCAATATCTATATGGGTGAAGTTTCCCGCGTTTTGCCGGGCCTGCAAGCTGCGTTCGTGGATATTGGACTGGACCGGACGGCATTTTTGCATGCCAGGGATATGGTGCGACTGAATCCGGTGGCGGTGGATGATGAAGCGGCATCAGAACCCCTGATCGCCGAAATGCTCAGACCCGGTGAAAAGGTTGTCGTGCAGGTGATCAAGGATCCGCTTGGCAGCAAAGGCGCCCGGCTGACGACCAATATCAGTATTCCATCCCGTTTCCTGGTGTTGCTGCCTGATTGCGAAACCATTGGTGTTTCCATCCGGATCGAAGAAGATCAGGAAAGAACCCGGCTCAAGGATCTCGTCCATACGCTGCGCGATGACACCCAGGGTCATGGATACATTGTCCGTACCAATGCGGAAGGCGTTAATGATTTCGCACTGTCCGCGGATATGGTCTACCTGGGTAAAGTCTGGCAGTCAATCAGCGAACGGGCGGAAGAAACTGCCGCAATGGCGTGTATCTATGAAGATTTGTCGCTGGCTTTGAAGGCCTTGCGGGACATGATGCACGTAAAGGTCGACCGGGTTCGCATTGACTCACCCGTGGTTTTGCAAAAAGCAAGGGATTTTGCGCAGCGATTCGTGCCAGACTGGCTGGATCGCATTGAGGAATATACAACCGAGCGCCCTATTTTTGACTCTTTCGGAGTCGAAGACGAAATTGAAAATGCCCTTAAGCCCACAACACCCCTGAAATCAGGGGGTTACCTGGTATTCGACCAGACCGAGGCCATGACCACCATTGATATCAATACCGGTGGTTATGTCGGTCACCGGAACCTGGAGGAAACCATTTACAAAACCAATCTGGAAGCCACCCAGGCAATTGCCCGGCAGCTGCGTTTGCGTAATCTCGGCGGCATCATCATTATCGACTTCATTGACATGGTCGACGAAGAGCATCGGCGGCAGGTGATGCGCTCATTGGAACGTGCTCTTGCACGGGACCATGCCAAAACCTCGCTGACGGCAATTTCTCCGCTGGGCCTGGTCGAGATGACCAGGAAGCGGACCACCGAGAGCCTGGAGCGGCGCTTGTGCATCCCGTGTCCGAATTGCAGTGGCCGCGGTACCATCAAGAGCACAGAAACGGTCTGCCTGGAGATTTTCCGGGAAATCGTACGCGCCAGCCGGCAGTTCGAGGCCAGCAAACTGATGGTGCTGGCCTCTTCACAAGTCGTTGAGCGAATCCTGGATGAGCAGTCTTCTACGGTCGCGGAACTGGAGGAACTCATTGGGAAATCCATCCAGTTTCAGCGCGAAGATCAATATTCCCAGGAACAATTCGATGTTGTTCTACTCTGAGCCGTTACCAGGTCAGGAATTGTAAAGCCGCATAAATGACAAGCCTGAAAATCATATTCCGCCGAGCCAGGACTTTGCTGTGGACGGCGATGTCCATTGTCATCATCCTGGCTGCGGTAACCGTTGGGGTGGGCAAGTTGCTGATGCCTTACAGCGACCGCTACCAGCCACGCCTGGAAGCCTGGCTGTCGGAAGAATTCGGCCGCCCGGTGAAACTCGAAAGCTTCGATGGCGATTGGAAGGCTTTCGGCCCGCGCTTGTCCCTGCAGGGAATGACCCTGTTACCCCGGGCGGATGCTGAGCCCGGTGAATCGGGCGAGGTCGCTATCGAGTCTGCAGCGCTGGACATCAAGCCATTGAATGCATTGATCCCGGGCCGGCCACTCTATAATTTCCGGGTCATTGGCGCGGATTTCCAATTGTTGCGCACAGCTGATGGCCGATTTGAACTTTCCGGTTTTGGGGTCAGCGGCATGGGTCCGGATGGAAACAGCTCCGCGCTCGGGGAACTGGCGAAAGTTGGTGAGGTGATCCTGCAGGATTCCAGTCTTGAATACTCAGATGAGATACACGGCATTCACATTGAATTCGTCTCTATACAGGGACGTCTGCATATATATGGGGATGAACTGTCTACCGAGGTGCAGGCCAGTTTGTACGATACCCGCAGTGAGCTCGTGTACGGTGAAGTGGAAGTCACGCTCAGTTTGCGGCTGAGTGAAGACCGGAAGCTGGCCGAGGCCGCATGGCAGGCATCTGCCCGGGAACTGATGCTGGCAGCTTTCCAGGACAAGTTGCCGGCCAATCCTTTCCTGCCGCTGACGGGCTGGCTCAACGCCGAGCTGTGGGGCGACTGGTCAAGTCATGAAGGGCACCACATCCGGGGCGTCAGTGACCTGCAGGATGCCCGGCTGGTGAATGATTATCAGGACCTGTCGCTGGATCATTTCAACATGCGTTTCAACTGGAGTTATCAGGGAAAAGGGCACTGGCGCCTGGATATCGCGGATCTGTTGTATGACGACGGCTCGGAATCCTGGATCGCACCCAATATTTCGATGGCCAGGAATGCTGCTGAGGATCTGGGTTTGTGGATCAGCGCCGATAGTCTGCCCCTGGGGGTCCCGCTCAACCTGGCCAGGGATGTCATGTCCGTTTACGGCACCACCTGGCCCAAATTCCTGCCTCATGCGGCCGACGGCCGCGTTGATGACCTGGAACTCATACTCAACAGTTCGTGGCGTCTCAACCTTGCGCAGGGTTCGGTGAGGAATGCCAGCGTATTTGACTGGGATCGTTGGCCGGACCTGCAGGGACTGGATGGGGAAATTGCACTGCAGCAGGATTCCGGGAGGATTTCACTGAGCGGTTCAAAGGTTCTGGTGGATTGGCCGAATATGTTTCGCGACCAATTGTATTTCTCCATACCGGGTTGTGAACTGGATTTGCGCTGGGGTAAGCAGTGGCAGTTGGGCTTCAGCGGTTGCAGCCTGGAGAATGAGGATCTCGCGATTGAAGGCCGGGTGGTCATCAGTGGTGGTGAGGGAAAACCGGCGGTCGATGCCAATTTCACCGCGAAGCGGGCTGATCTGGGACGGCTTGATTCCTATTGGCCTGAATCGATCATGAGAGATGGCATCCTGCGCTGGTTGCGCCGGGGGCTGGTTGCCGGTGACGTTATCCGCGCTCGGTTCCAGATTCATGGCGACATGGATGACTGGCCGTTCAGACATGGCGAGGGCCGCTTCGAAGCATTCGCGGAAGTCAGGAATGGAGAACTGGATTATGTGAAAGGGTGGCCACCGGCCCGGCAAGTTAATGCTGTGGCGTATTTTGAAGGCGCATCCATGGATGTAGCGGGCAGCATTGGTGATATTACCGGTCTGCCCGTGCACACTGTCACGGCAAGAATCGATAATTTGAAAATGCCTCTGCTGGGGATTTCCTATTCTGCGGATACCGAATTACCCGGCCTGCTGGGCTTCCTCCAGCAATCGCCCTTACAGCAACATATCAACACGGACCTGTCGAGATTCGAATTCAGTGGCCCGGCCAGCACGCAGGGCGAGCTGCTTTTTCCATTGGGCAGGACGGAAGGGGAAATGAGTGTTGACGGCAAGGTGCTGGTGCAGGGAAATCGCTTTTCAGATCCTGAAAATGAAATCACCCTGGAAGAGATCAGTGGTGAATTGCAGTACGACCACCAGGGTTTCAAAGGCAGCGGCCTGACAACAATATTCCGCGGCCATCCCGGGGAGCTCACCGTGGTTGCGGGCGCGGACCGGCCGCAAAAATTTCGCGCCGACCTGAGCGGCAATTTCGATGTGAAAGATGTTATTCCAGGCTTCCTGCTGGAAAGTTATTCCGCCCTGGCGCAGATCGAAGGCAGCACCGGCTGGCTGGTTTCGATGATTGTCGGTTCGAATGATCCCGGCAGCGATTCGGGGCCGGTGTTGAAGATACGTTCCGGGCTCGAAGGGGTAGAGCTGAACCTGCCCGCTCCATTGAACAAATCAGCCGCCGAGTACTGGCCGCTGGTGCTGCACTATCCTCTTGCAGGCACAGACCGCCTGCTGGATGTGGAACTGATTAACCGCGTAACTTTGCGCTTTGATCTTTCCGGTGACACGGATTCACCGCAAAGCGCGGTGATCCGGGTTGGCGGCGGTGTCCCGGACCTGCCGCCACAGGGCTTCGTCAGGATTCTGGGCAGCTCAGAGGAACTTGACCTGGACGGGTGGATCGATGTCATTATCGAGGATGCACAGAAGGGCAGGGGCATGGGGGGCCTGGAGCTGGAAAGCAGCCGGCTGGCGGCGGACAGGCTGGTGTTTCTCGACCGCTATTTCAACGATGTCAGCCTGGAATTTGAGGTAGTGGACAGCGATCTAAAGGCCACGTTCAGCGGTGAAGACATCGACGGCAGGGTCAGCTTCACGCGGGGTGCCGGAGAAACGAGAAGCCTGACTGCGGAATTTGAACGCCTGGCGCTGGCAGATCCGATTTCTTCAGGGCTGAGCATGGAAACGGATCCGGCGGATCTTCCGGCCGTGCATCTTTATGCAAAATCCTTCCGCTACGCAGGCGTCGAGCTGGGTGAAACCCGCATTGAAGCGTATCCGACCGCTGATGGTTTTCACTTTGAGAAAGTCGATGCAGCTTCTGAACAGTTGACCGTGCAGGCCAGCGGTGACTGGTCCCTGCAAGATCACCAGCAGCGTTCGGATTTCCTTATCCACATGACCTCGGAATCCCTCGGTGATTTTCTTGAGACCATGGATATCAGTTCTTCCATGCAGGGTGGTCAGACCCTGGTTCAATTCAATGCCTGGTGGCCGGGATCGCCTGCAGCCTTCGCTTTGTCCCGTCTTAATGGTGAGGTTGAATTCAGTGTCGTACAGGGCAATATTGCAGATGCCAGTGCGGGAACGGGCAGGTTGCTGGGCTTGTTGAGTATCCAGTCTTTGCCCAAAAGGCTATCACTGGACTTCCGGGATGTTTTTGATTCCGGTTTTTCGTTTGATGAAGCCAGCGGCAGCTTCACCATGGAAAATGGCCGGGCAAGAACGGACAACGTCATCCTGGAGTCTTCGGCGGCGCGGATCAGCATCACCGGGAGCACTGACCTGGTTGACCAGCAATATGATCAACTGCTGACTGTGAAGCCCGGGCTTGGCAACACATTGCCGGTGATCGGCGCCATCGCGGGCGGCCCCGGCGGCGCCGCCGCGGGACTGGCGATTCAGGGCCTGTGGCATGAGCAATTGGGCGATGCCACCCAGGTGAAGTACACGATTACCGGCAGTTGGGACGATCCCGTGTTCCCGCCGGTAATAGACAACCCCACAGATGGATAGAATGAGCCCGCAGTAGATCATGTTAAGTCCGACAGGCTGCTGGCCTAATTAACGATGTATAAAGTAACCTTAAAGCAGAT
>DAOWGA010000202.1 GCA_030637665.1 Lysobacterales bacterium
AGGGTATGGCGGCCATGGAGGTGGCGCCAGCCAGGTGGGTAAGGAAATCGCTACGCGGTGGTACTGCAGGCAAGGTCGTGGCGCGCGGGTCAGCGTTAACGGGTAATTGGTTCACTCCGGATTCCATTGTTGACGTGAAACAGAAAAACATTCTGCGCCCGCCAGTACGTGATTATCAACCCGCTCTGCTTATCTGATCGAAGCCGAGCCGGAAAATCACAAGCCCGATCATCAGGAAAGCAATCGCCAGCTTGGCCGCGGTAGCGACAACCATACCGAGCCATGCGCCAACACCGGCGCGGCCGGACTGGAGTATGTCGCTGCCACCGCTGAGTTCACCGAACACGGCGCCGATAAATGGCCCGAGCAGGATACCGGGAAGGCCGAAGAACAATCCGGCAATGGCTCCAAAGGTCGCGCCCCAGAATGCCCGTGAGCTGGCGCCAAGATAGCGGGCCCCAAACGCGCCGGCCAGGAAGTCCACGGCCCATGCAATGACTGCAAGCAGTGCGAGAACAGAAACCGTAATCCAGCTGATGGTTTCGAAATGACCAATCCAGGCGCCCACAAACAAGCCGGCGAACACCAGCGGGACGCCCGGGAGTGCGGGAATGACAGTTCCCGCGAGTCCGGCGATGACAAGCAGGCCTGCCAGCAACCACCAGAGAATAGTCCAGTCCATTGAACTCCCCAATGACAATTGACATGGTCATTTAAGCATAGACAAGCGGGGATCAAATTTCATCCCATTTGCTCAATAAGGACGCCGGCAGGATTTGAACGGCTGAATTATCCCGCCGAACGGTCGTTTTCGGCCGGCGCATTTTGGGCAGTGCTTGACCGCGGTCATGGTGGTCGGCACGTCCTTGCCGCATCATATTTTCGTACTGAATCACACCGTTTCCGAGCAATACGATCATGATGTTGTCACTTCCTGACCAGATGCAATTGGACCAGTTTCTGGCACAGGTCAGGCACCTGGCCGGGTTGGAGCTGGGCTATCCGGTTGCTTTTGACCTCGACTTCAGCGCGCTCACGCCGTTCCTGACAGTCAGCCTGAACAATGCCGGCGACCCCTTTGAGCCAATGACCTACCAGCTCAATTCACACGAGTTCGAGCGTGAGGTCGTTTCATTTTTTGCCGAGCTGGCCCGGGCGCCCGAAGACCAGTGGTGGGGTTACGTAACCAACGGCAGCACCGAGGGCAACCTGTATGGCCTTTACCTGGCGCGGGAGCTGTTCCCCGACGGTATGGTGTATTTCTCACAGGACAGCCACTACAGCGTCAGCAAAAATCTGCATTTTCTCAATATGCGGCACATTATGATCCGTTCGCAGGATAGCGGGGAAATCGACTACGACGATTTGCGCGAAACTTTGCGAATCCGCCGGGACGTCCCGCCGATCATTTTCGCCAATGTCGGCACGACCATGAAAGAAGCCCGTGATGATGTCGGCCGGATCCAGTCCATTCTGGATGACATGGCGATTGAGAATCGCTATATCCATGTTGACGCGGCATTGTGCGGTGGTTATGCCGCCTACCTTGAGCCGCGACCCTCCTGGGATTTTGAAGACGGTGCGGATAGCATCGCGATTTCGGGCCACAAGTTTTTCGCATCGCCGATACCCTGTGGGGTGGTGCTTGCCAGGCGCAGCCACGTGGAGCGCATCGGACACTCAGTAGCCTATATCGGCAGCATGGATACGACCATCTCGGGTTCGCGCAACGGTCTGACGCCGCTGGTGCTTTGGTACGCAATTCGGGCGCTGGGCCATGAGGGCATGAAAAGACGCATTGAACACGCGCTGGATACGGCGGCCTATACCGAAGAACAGCTTAACAAGGCGGGCATCAAGGCCTGGCGTAACCCCAATGCGCTTACCGTGATATTTCCGCAGCCGCCCCGGGCGGTGTGCGAAAAGTGGCAACTGGCCACTGCCAATGGCAACAGCCACATTATCTGCATGCCGCACATCACTCGTGAGAAAATAGATGAGGTTCTGAACGACATCCTGGCATCGGGAGCAGAAGCATCATGAAGGCATTGACGATCATCCAGGAAAATCATTCCGGCCTGTTGGCGGAAGTCACCACCCTGCTGGAAAAGCAGCGCATACCCCTGATTGATTTTGCCGGCCAGGTGGTTGGTGATACCGCCGTGATCAGCCTCACCGTCGAGCCTTACAAGGAAACATTCAGGCTGCTATCGGACGCCGGCTACCGCGTGGTGACCAGTGATCATCTGCTGGTTCGTTTGGACAAGCACCCGGGCGCGCTGGCGGAGCTTTCGCGCCTGTTGGCCGATGCCCGGGTCGACGTGCGCGGGATGCACATCGTCAACAAAGATGAAAAGGCTGGAATCGTGGCGCTGGAGACCACTGATTTCGAGCGGGCCCGGACGGTGTTGCATGATTTCCTGGTCTGGGAGCTTTAAGCCGCCCCCAGTTCAATTCTTCGGATTATCTTTTGGGGCAATATTTCCTGGCCAATCGTCCAGGTGCACGTCCTTGCGGATGACCTGTGAGGGTGAACCGACGATCAGCGGGTCAGGGCCGGTGACCACGTCCGGGTCCTTGCCTGGATAATCCAGCATGCTCAGGAAATGTTGCATGCAGTTGAGCCGGGCGCGCTTCTTGTCGTCCGACTTGATAATGGTCCAGGGACAAGAGGCCGTGTCGGTGTAGAAAAACATGGCTTCCTTGGCCCGCGTGTACTCATGCCACAGGCCAACCGAGGCCTTGTCGACAGGACTCATCTTCCACTGCTTCAACGGGTCTTGCTGCCTTGAAGCAAAACGTGTTCTTTGTTCTTTTTTGGTAACGGAAAAATAGTATTTGAACAGTTTGATGTCTGAATTCACCAGCATGCGCTCGAATTCCGGGCACTGACGCATGAATTCGAGATATTCAGTCGAGTCACAAAAGCCCATGACCCGCTCGACGCCGGCTCGGTTATACCAGGAGCGATCGAGGAACAGGACTTCACCGCGTGTGGGCAGGTGTACCGTGTAGCGCTGAAAATACCATTGCCCTTTTTCGTGTTCAGTTGGCTTTTCCAGCGCCACGACCTTGGCGGCACGTGGGTTCAGGTGCTCCATGAATCGCTTGATGGTTCCACCCTTGCCGGCGGCGTCACGACCCTCGAATATGACGACGATTTTCTGGCCGGTCATTTTCACCCAGTTCTGGACTTTCAACAGTTCGATCTGGAGACGGGCCTTTTCCTCTTCGTACGTGTAGCGGGGAATCCGGTCGGTGTAAGGGTACTTACCTTCCTTGAACAACTTGCCTATGGCCTGCGGATCTTTTCGTAGCTTCGAAATGGTTTCTGAAGAATATGTGCCGCCCACATATTGCTCGTGCGGGGTATGCCGGATTTCCGGCTCCCTTGAAGTCTTCTTATCCTCTACCGACCTTGTCGTATTTTCAGCAGCCACGATTTTCAGATCCGAACCCATACTCTTTTCCCTTTAGCTGGTGGACCGCTTAACTATAACAATGCCTATAAAAAAATGAAAACCCTCCCGTAGGAATTACCATGTGGCAATGCCTTACGCAAAGGTGAACAGTTCACTGCTTAATTATGACCCGGGAAACACCCGGTATATCAGTATCCTTCAGAACACGCCCTGGATTTGTTGCAGCAAGTTGATGGCCTGGTCGCGGTCGCGGGCGCCAAGCTGGTCAAAACGCTCTTTCAGGTATGCTACATGGCGCGGATATTCCTTTTCGAAGACTTTTTCACCCTTGCGCGTCAAAGCAACAATGGTCTTGCGTCCATCACCTTCCACGGCCCAGCGCTCAACCAGGCCTTTCAGTTCGAGGCGGTCGATTACACCGGTCAGCGTGCCCTTGGTGATGTGGGTCCAGTCGCCGATGTCTTTGCAGGTCATTCCGTCGGTATTGCCCAGCGTGAATATCACGTTGGCCTGAGCGACGGTCAGGCCGGAGCCGGAAAGACGCTGTCCGTCCGCATCGAAGGAGGCGAAAGCATGGTAAGCATTCAGAAGCTCACGCATTAAAGGAATAAATGCCTGTGTGCCGGCGTTTTCAGCAGTAATTTTTGCCATGATGAATAAATTCCATTTCAATGAATCAATTAGTACTTATTATAACGGAAAACATGTTCTGATATAAACTAATTGACCTTTCATTGACATGGATCAATCAAGGGGTTTCTTTCTCAGCGTTTTGAGCTGCCCGCGACGTGTTTTCTCATCTATCCGTTTCATTTTTGCTGTTCTCGAAGGCCTGGTGGCAATGCGCCTTTTAGGTTCTGCCATAATGCTCTGAACCAGATTTTTCAAGCGGTCCAGGGCGTCGAGCCGGTTCCGCTCCCGGGTCCGGTATTGCTGTGCCTTGATGACTACGACGCCGTGGCTGGTAATCCGCTTGTCCTGCAGTGCCAACAGGCGGTCTTTGTACTTGTCCGGAAGGGACGATGCAGCGATGTCAAAGCGCAGATGAACGGCGCTGGCGACCTTGTTAACATTTTGCCCACCAGCGCCCTGGGATCGGATGGCGCTCAGCTCGATCTCGCCTTCCGGGATA
>DAOWGA010000060.1 GCA_030637665.1 Lysobacterales bacterium
AAATCGACTGAAACTCGTAAGCCTCGGTATCGGCGGTACCGGTCATACCGGCCAGCTTGTCATAAAGCCGGAAGTAGTTCTGGAAAGTAATCGAAGCCAGTGTCTGGTTTTCTTTCTGAATGGGAACGCCTTCTTTCGCCTCCACAGCCTGGTGTAATCCTTCAGACCATCGACGGCCGGCCAGTGTCCGCCCGGTAAATTCATCAACGATGACAATTTCACCGTCCTTGATGATGTAATCCACATCCAGACTGTAAAGATGATGCGCGCGCAGCGCGGCATTCAGATGATGGACGAGATTCAGGTTGTTTGCGTTGTAAAGGCTGTCATCCTCTTTCAACAGGCCCGACTTGACCATCAGTCCCTCGACATGCGCCATGCCGTCTTCGGTCAGGTAAACCTGCTTCTGCTTTTCATCAATGGTGAAATCACCCGGGCCATATTCGCTTTCTACCTCGGAAATGATCTCCGCCTGCTCCAGCCTCGGTACCAACTGGTTGATACGGACATAAAGCTGCGGTGTTTCATCCGCCTGCCCGGAAATAATCAGCGGCGTACGCGCCTCGTCAATCAGGATCGAGTCAACTTCATCGACAATGGCGAAGTAGCGGTCACGCTGCGCCTTCTGATCCGTGGAAAATGCCATATTGTCCCGAAGGTAGTCAAATCCCAGCTCGTTGTTGGTTGCGTATACCACATCGCAGGCGTAGGCCGCCCGCTTGGCGGGCGGCGTCATGCCGGGTATGACAACTCCCACGGTCATTCCCAGCGCGGAATAGATGGGACTCATCCAGTCAGCATCCCTTTGCGCCAGGTAATCATTGACCGTTACCACGTGCACGCTCATGCCGGTGAGGGAATTCAGATAAACGGCAAGGGTAGCCATCAGGGTTTTGCCCTCGCCGGTCTTCATCTCGGCAATCATGCCGCGGTGCATCACCAGGCCACCGACCAGTTGCACGTCGTAATGTCGCAGACCGAGCGTGCGCAGGGATGCTTCGCGAACCAGCGCAAACGCTTCGGGAAGCAGGGCGTCCAGGCTCTCACCTTGCTGGTGCCGCTCGCGCAGTTCAACCGTTTTTGCTTTCAATTCATCGTCAGAGAGACTCTGAACAGAAGGTTCAAAGTCATTGGTCTGCTGGATGACCTTGCCCATTTTCTTGACCAGCCGTTCATTTCGGCTGCCAATGACTTTTGTAATCAGCTTGTTCAGCATTGGAATTTGATTCTTCAGACGTGCCCGGGAAAATGTGGGGTCGGATCAGGGCTCTTGCAAGCCAAAATCCTGCATTTTTTTAAGCCGACAGGCTGCTATCGAAGCTGCCCGACGAACTTTGAAGGATTGACGCGTGTACCGTTCCGGAGTACCTCAAAATGCACGTGGGGTGCAGAGGCCCTGCCCGTGTCTCCCATTAAGGCAATGACCTGGCCTGCCGTGACGTGGTCGCCCGCTTTGACTCGTAGTTCATGGTTATGTGCGTAGCGGGTCTGGTAGCCATTTCCGTGGTCAATTTCCACTGTGCTGCCATATCCGGCCCGGCTCGCGGCCGAGATTACGACACCACTGGCGACGCTCAAAACTTCACTACCACGTGTACCGGCAAAATCCAGCCCCCGGTGCTGCACCCGCTCTCCCGTGAAAGGATCATTTCGTTCCCCGAAGCGGGACGAAATCCAGCCCTTTCTTACGGGCCAGCCAGTGGGTGTCAGATCACTTTCCAATTGCCGGTTGACCATCAGGAATTGCAATGCATCCAGTTGGCTGGATTGACGGCGAAGCCGGTTACTCAGGCTGGAAATGGCAAGTTGCAGATCTTTCTCGCTGGCTGAATCCACAGATTCGTAATCGGCGGGGCCACCGACAGGTGCGGGCTCACTGAAATCGAACTCCTCCAGGCTTAACTGGCCCATCTGCGCCAGTCTCTGGCCCAGGGCATCCATGCGTGTCGAGGCCGCCTGCAATTCCGCCAGGCGCGCGGCTAGCGCATTGATATTCAACTCATTTCGCCGGGAAAGCCTGTCCACCACACGCTGCTGCGTCTGGATATCAAGCTGAAGTGCACTGATGTTGCGTACCAGTTCACGCTGCTCGGCCACGGAAATTCTTCCGGCCAGGAACATGACAACGGCACAGCTTACGAAGGCCGTGAGCAACAGCGCAGTCCCGGAACGGCCTTTCCATGACGGAAATTTCAGCCGGTCAAGACTGGCAATCAGCATGGTTGCTGCAGTAGGCTTCATATATGACTCGTTTTCCTCAGTCCACTAAAACAACGCGCCGCGTTGGCGAGATATTTACCAATCCCGGTTCCAAACCGGATTCCAGGTTCAGCAATCTTCTGCAGCGCGCCGCTTACCTGATGCAACTCGAGTCCCTTCTTTCGGGCCTGGTCGAGCCCGACCTGGCAGCTCAGTTCCAGGTTTCCGCAGCCAGGAAAAACAGGCTCATCCTGATTTCACCAACCGCTTCCTGGGCCACCAGGCTACGCATGCAAGCGCCTCAAATTATCAGCTCGCTGCATGCCGCCGGCGTTACGGAGATCGAACACATCGACATCCGTGTTGCCCCACTCGTCCGGCAAACCGCGGAATCACGGTCCACTCGACCACTCTCCAGCGCCGCCACACAAGCCCTCGAACACATGGCCCACCTAAAGGGCAGTGACAAGGATTAGTGCGGAAAAACAGCCTTTATACCGCACGGACGGCGGATAATATCAGAAAACCACCCAAAAGTCGTGAATACAGGTCAAGCGCAGGCCCACAGATTATGGTTACTCTGCCATCATGCCTGGTTGACTGGGAAGCCTGAATATTTGTCCGCAGAGAACGCAGAAGACGCAGAAATTTATTAGGTGGTGATTTCGCTGAATGGTATCTCTGTGATATTACGGCTGCCTATTCGGGTTGGCTGAGTGAGTTATCATCGAACTTGAACGCAGCACTCCGAATTTATCTTTGTTGGCCATGCCCCCAATAAATAGTAAAGAGCCACCCTGATTCTGCGTCTTCTGCGTTCTCTGCGGATA
>DAOWGA010000048.1 GCA_030637665.1 Lysobacterales bacterium
CTGCTGGCAGTGATCATGGCGGCAACGGAAGGCAATCCGGACGCTGCACTGAAGTATGCCTCATTCGTGGCCAGTCTGAACAACGCCAGCAAAAATTACGGCGGCATGCTGGAAGGCTTTTCCAAGGGTGACCTGGTGCAGCGCAAACAGGTGCTGGAGCGCGAACTTCAGGCCTGGATCGAGAGCGATCCCGGCCGCCAGAACCGTTACCTGTCGGCGATTGAAAACCTGCAGGCGCTGGTGGCCGAAAGCCAGTCCCGCCAGCAGCGCGACTTTTCCTACGCCCTGGCGCGCCGTTCAGCGCTGCTGGGTGCGGCGCGGCAGTTGTACCGCCTGGCGCGGGAGCAGCAAAAGCCGGACGAAGAACGAGAGCCCGGTTACCAGGAGCGCGACCTCACCATTATTGGTGAAGAACTGACCAGCATCGAACGCACTTTTGACCCGGCGGTCGACCTCCAGGAATGGCGCCACCTGATTCTGGCTTATGCCGAGAACCCGCCAGAGCAGCACATACGGGCTTTCGACGAGTGGCTCGGAATCGGAGCCAGGCAAGTCGACGGCGCCGCGCTGGATGCCCGGCTCGATGAAATGTATTCCGCCACCTCGCTGGGCGACACACAGGCGCGCCTGGAAGGCATCGGCAAGACGCCGGCCGAACTTGAAGCCAGTGATGATCCTTTCATGCGCATGGCCGTGGCGTTGTTTGATGCCGATCTGCGCCTCGAGGAAGAAGAAAAGGACCTGGCCGGACGTTATCAGGAAGCACGGCCCCGGTACATGGAAGCCCTGCTGGCCTTCGAGAAAAGCCGCGAACGGCTGGTATATCCCGATGCCAACAGCACCCTGCGTATCACCTATGGCCTGGTGACGGGTTCGCGACCCCGTGACGGCATGGTCTATGTGCCGTTCACCACGCTCGAAGGCATCGTCGAAAAAGACACAGGCACGGAACCGTTCAACATGCCACCCGGGTTGCTGGAGGCCATCCGCGAGCAGCAGTACGGAGCCTATGCCGATGAGCGCATCGGTTCGGTGCCGGTGAATTTCCTGAGCACACTGGATTCCACCGGTGGCAATTCAGGCTCAGCCACCCTCAACGGGCGGGCAGAACTGGTCGGCCTGCTGTTCGACGGCACCTACGGAAGCATTATTTCGGACTGGGACTTCCTGGCCGACAAGACACGCTCCATCCACGTTGATATCCGCTACATACTTTGGGTAATGGAACAGATCGGCGGCGCTGACCACCTGATGAAGGAAATGGGCTTGCGCGAATGAACTCCTGAGAAGTTCAGCCCTCGAAACCATCCAGAAACACCAGGTTGAGAATTTCGGGGAAAGGTCACGAGTATTCGCTGAATTCGTTGGATGTGGTGATCACCCGGATCAATTTGGGGTGGATGAACAGCTTCTCCCGACCGACTTTCATTTCCTTCAGCACCCCGATTGCCACCAGTTGCTTGAGGTACACGGAAGCGGTCTGGCGTTTCGCGATGTCAGCATCCACCAGGTTAGCGATGCGGCAATAGGGTTGCGTGAAAATGACGTCGATCAGCTCCCGGCTGTGAATGTCTGGTTTTGCTTTTCGGACAAACTGATTCGTATGCTCGAGCAGCTTGCGCAGGGCCGCAATCTTCTCGCGGGTCCATACGGCCGTCTCCTCGACACCGTTCAAAAGGTACAATATCCACCGCTCCCAGGACTGGTGGCTCGTTACTCGCAGCAGGTTGTCGTAGTAGGCGTCTTTGTGTTCGATGATGTACCGGCTCAGGTAGAGGATCGGCAGAGCCAGAAGACCTTGCTCAACCAGAAAAAGAATGTTTAGCAGGCGGCCAGTGCGGCCGTTGCCATCGGTAAATGGGTGAATCACCTCGAACTGATAGTGTGCCACCGCCATTCGTACCAGCACGTCGATCTCATCCTGCTCATGAAGGTAAGTCTCCCAGTTCGCTAGTTTGTCTCTCAGCAAAGCCTCGCCTTCTGGTGGTGTGTAGATGACCTTACCCGTCTTTCGGTTCGCCAACGCCGTTCCCGGTACCTTTCGGACAGTGATATCGGCTCCTTTAATGCGAGAGCACATCTGTTCCGCCAAACGAGTGCCTAGTGGTCGCTGAAGCAGATAGTCGACGCCCTCCCGGAGCGCCGTGCGATAGCGAAGCGCCTCCTTGGTGGCAGGGTCCGCTCGATCTTCGCCCAGGTTGGCGTATTCAAACAGGCTGTCCGTCGTCGTGACGATATTCTCGATTTCAGAGCTGGCTTGTGCTTCCAGCAACGGCAGCGTGTTGACGAGCATCCGCGTATCGGGAATGAGATCTCCAGCCTGCTTGAGTTCTGCAAGCGCAGCTCTGGCGGTGATGCATTTCTTGAGGACCGCTCTTGTCTCAACCTCCTGCTTTGGTGGTAGAGCGGGCAACTTGTTATAGGGTTTGTCTGCTTTGAAGGTCATCTGTTGATTTTCGTTGGCAAATTGAACATATTATTTACTTATGTACATTCAATCGACATATAAAGCATCACCCCATAATTGCAATGTTAGAGCGGTCTAATTTGCGGCCTAATTTGGGGTCGGACCTGCATAACTCGCTGATGTTTAAAGACAA
>DAOWGA010000081.1 GCA_030637665.1 Lysobacterales bacterium
GGCTATCCTGAAGGTGGATTTGATGAACGGTTGGTCGAGGTCATTGACAGCTTGCTGGCCACGCCTGAAGTGCAAACCCCAATCCGCCTGATAAAGCCAGAGGCCTTTTACTTGTTTTCTGATCCTGAACTGGAGGCACTACCGGCCGGCCAGAAAGTGCTCCTGCGTATGGGCAGCGCAAATGCCGGCAGAGTTAAGGCAAAATTACGGGTAATTCGTGATTTGCTGGTCAAGGCAGAATGAGATATTGGAAATATCCGGAGTAAATACCCATGACTGATAAACAGATTGTTTGTCCCCATTGTCACACCATCAATGTGCTGCCGGAAGAACGCCTCGGTGATCAGCCGCGCTGTGGAAAATGCCACGAAGCCATTTTTGATGCCCACCCGGTGGAGTTGACGGCGGCCAGTTTTGATCGGCACGTGAGCCGCAATGACATTCCCGTGCTGGTCGATTTCTGGGCACCCTGGTGTGGTCCATGCAGGACAATGGCTCCGGCGTTCGTGGAAGCGGCATCGGTTTTGGAACCCACGGTCCGGTTTGCTAAGCTGAATACCGAAGATGAACAGATGATCGGCGCCAATCACGGGATTCGCAGCATTCCCACCATGGTGCTGTTCCGTGACGGCAAAGAAATCGGCCGCCAGTCCGGCGCCTTGATGGCCAGTGGTATCGTGCGCTGGGTGCAGTCGCAACTGGGTCAGTAGTGCAAAAGAAAAATCCACTGGCGACCGCCGTGCTCACAACATCCCTGTCGCTCACAAGCAGGCGGGCCGACGCCAATTATTCGTAGACCCAGCGGGAATATTCTTTACCGGCACTGATAATGCTGTGTGGCAGCGACTCCATAAGTTGCTGGAAGTCACTGCCTCTGAGGTGGATCAGGTGCTCATGATCACCTGCTTCGATGTAGATATCTGAAGCATGTTTCAGCTGATCATCCCAGATCACCTTCAGGCCGTAGGCTTCACTCAGGGCCGGAATGGCTCCGGTATCACAATCATCGAACAGCTGGCGCAGCTCAGGTTCGCTGGCGAGCCTGAGTTCGCGGTTCAGTTCTTCGCTCACCCAACCCAGGTTCAGGCGGTTGTTGGAAGGAAGCACGCTGACGATGTAGCCATCTTCATCTTCCAGTACAACGGCCTTGGCCATCTGGTGTGGGGGAACGTGCGCGGATTTGGCTGAATCCATCGCAGTTTCGGTATGGGAGTGTTCAACAGTGTCATATTCGACACCGCGTTCATCCAGGTAGGATTTAATGGTTCGAGCAATCGCCATGGTTCTCTCCTTGCAGAATCTCGGATGAGACCGTGGCTTGACGGCAAATGTCGCAAGTCAGGTCTAAAATCAGGGCCTCCTTCAATCACAGACCCCGCATACTAATCATAGCCGCAAATGAGGCAAATTGCCTGCGATTCAGGTCAAGAGTGTGTAAATAAGCGAATGGCAATGAGTGGGGCTGGCTCAAAATTATCAGCCGGGGTGCTGGCTGTGAGCTGAACTCATGGGTAGGCTATGCATCCATGAATCCTTGGTTATTTCCCGGTCTGGTCATTGTCGCAATCGCGCTGGTGTTGTGGATTCCCCGTTTTCGCCTGCAACGTGCCATTGCAGCGCCGTTTCCGGAAGAGTGGGTGGGGATACTGGAGAGCAACATCCAGGTTTACGGCAATCTGCCGATGCCATTGCGGCTCCAGCTGCGAAGCCTGATCAAGCAATTTCTACATCAAAAGCATTACTCCGGCGCCGCCGGGCTGACCATCAACGATGAAATACGGGTGACGATTGCCGCCCAGGCCTGCATGCTGCAGCTGAACCGGCGCGGTGATTTGTATCCGAAGCTGAAATACATACTGGTCTATCCTTCTGCCTTTGTCGTCTCGCGGCCCGAAGCTGACGAGAGCGGCCTGGTGAACCAGCGCAGCCGCGGGTTGCTCGGAGAATCGTGGCAAAGTGGGAAAGTGATCCTGGCCTGGGACAATGTCCTGCATGGCGCCCGGAATTTCGTTGATGGGCGCAACGTGGTACTGCACGAGTTTGCGCACCAACTCGACAGTGAGTCCGGCAGTGCGGATGGCGCCCCTTTACTGGCTGGCAAGTCGTGTTACCGCAGTTGGGCAGCCGCGCTATCGCAGGAGTTCGAGGAACTTCAGAAGGATAGCCGATACGACCGTCGCTCACTGATGGACCACTACGGCGCGACCAATCCAGCGGAGTTTTTTGCAGTTGCCACGGAAACGTTTTTTGAAAAACCACGGCAGATGGCGAAAAATCACTCAGGCTTGTTCCGTGTATTGCATGAATACTATCGCATCGATCCCCGGGACTGGCTGTAAGCGAGGGCCATGCGAGCCTTTCATCGACTCACCACTGCCCCCATTTCTCTTTTCTATGACGAGACAGAAGCAAGAACAATCCGGGATGCTGGTTCAATATGGAGGCTAACAGCGAACGCCCGCGCGCAAAGTCCCTGGGGCCGTTGCGGACCCTGGTTCCATTTTTACGCCCCTATCGCCGCACGCTGGCAGCAGCGCTCACTGCATTGCTGATCGCTTCCGGGGCGATGCTGGCGCTGCCAATAGCCCTGCGCTTCCTGATCGACAATGGCTTCATTGCCCAGGATGTCGGCACCGTCAATCGCTACTTCGGCTGGTTCCTCGCCGCAGCGCTGGTTTTCAGCGCTTTTGCAGCACTGCGCTACTACCTGGTGTCATGGCTGGGTGAACGTGTGGTCGCGGACCTTCGCAACGCGGTTTATCAGCGCGTGATTGGAATGGATCCCACGTTTTTCGAAGTGACGAAAACAGGCGAGGTCCTCTCCCGCCTGACCACCGATACCACGTTGGTACAGAGTATTTCGGGTGTCGGGCTTTCCATCGCCTTACGTTCTTCCCTGAACCTGGTCGGCGGCCTGGCATTGCTGATCCTGACCAGCCCCCGCCTGGCGGCCTATACCATGGTTGGGATTCCGCTGGTTATTCTACCGGTCCTCGTGGTCGGGCGCCGCATCAGAAAACTATCACGCCAGTCACAGGACCGGGTTGCGGACACCAGTGGCCTGGCCGGCGAGACTCTCAACGCCATACAGACCGTGCAGGCATTCACCCTGGAGTCCCTCCAGGCAAAACGCTACGCAGAAGCAGTCAAGGCCAGCTTCATCACCGCGATTCGCAGGGTCCGAATGTATGCCTGGCTGACCGCCATAGCTACTTCACTGGTATTTGCCTCGATCACTTTCATCCTGTGGCTTGGTTCACGCGCCGTGTTGGCCGGTGAGATGAGTGGTGGCCAGCTGGGGCAGTTCCTGATGTACGCCATGGTCGTGGGCTCATCCGCCGCTGCCCTGAGCAGTTTGTGGGGCGAGATTCAGCGAGCGGCCGGTGCCATGGAACGCCTGTCTGAGCTGTTGCAGGCGGAACCGGCCATCCAGGCTCCGCCGGATCCGGAGCACCTGGCCGCCAGAGCCAGCGGCCGCATCCGTTTTGAGAATCTCGGGTTTCACTATCCATCGCGACCGGATACGCTCGCGCTGGATGATTTCAGCCTCGAGGTCCGTCCGGGCGAAACCCTGGCCATTGTGGGCCCATCCGGCGCCGGCAAAAGCACCAGTTTTCAGCTGTTGCTTCGTTTTTATGAGCCTGCTACAGGCCGTATTCTGATCGATGACACAGATATTTCACGCCTCGATCCGGGGGATTTGAGAAGGCAGATCGGGTTGGTGCCACAGGAAACGGTGCTGTTCGGTGAGAGCGCACTGGAAAATATCCGCTACGGCAGGCCCGATGCCAGCGATGAAGAAGTGAAACAGGCCGCGGTGCTGGCCGCGGCTGACGAATTTATCAGCGCCTTGCCGGAGGCTTATGAAACGTTTCTGGGGGAGCGTGGCACGCGCCTTTCAGGCGGCCAGAGACAGCGCATCGCGATCGCCAGGGCCATTCTCAAGGATCCGCCGATTCTCCTGCTGGACGAAGCAACCAGTTCGCTTGACGCGGAAAGTGAGCGCCTGGTGCAGGCGGCGCTGGAAAGCCTGATGGAAAATCGCACTACCCTGGTCATCGCGCACCGGCTTGCGACTGTCAAGAAAGTAGATCGAATTGTGGTGATGAACCATGGCCGGATTGAAGCCGTTGGTACCCACGATGAACTGATCCGGGACAATGAGCTATATGCTCACCTGGCTGAACTGCAGTTCGGAAATCTCTGAGTAGACGTTATACCAACGGTCCGACAGACTGCTAGCTGCGGGATTCCGGCGATGCAGTCAGATGACTGCTTTGAAGCCAGGCATAAATAGCGGCGCCCATAAGGCCGACGCCCTGATCGATATTCAGGTAAATCGGGATACGTTCCAGCAGGTGGCGGTAGTGTCCGGTGTCGTTGAACTCATTACTGAATTCGGCACAGTCAAGCAGGTGGGGATTCCGGGCTGCAATTCCGCCTGAGATGAGCAAGCGTTCAACCGGGTGCACGGCGAGGCAGTAGTTCCTGCAGGCCCGGGCATAAAACCTCGAGAAAAAGTTTCTGGTGGATAAATTTTCGCCCGCTTCCGCCAGCGCTTGTGCCGGACTGACCGATTTGCCGGTCAGGCATTCATGCAGCAACGCGGCCCCGGATCCGCTGACAACTTCATCATTGCTTATCCATTTGTTGCCGCTGCGGTCCATGAAGAAGTCCTCTATGTCCCGTTCTTCACTGCCGTGGAAGGAAAAGGTGCCATGCCCACTCTCGGAGCCGATCACCATCTGTCCACCAGGGATTGTTTTCAAAGCTGCGTGGCCCAGCCCGGTACCGGCGCCCACGATGGCGATGGAGCCGGGGCCAAATCCCGGTCCGGGGCGCACCGGATGCAAGCAGCCCAGAAGATTGACGTTCATGAAAGCATGCGCCTGGGCATAGAAGTCATTCAACAGAAAAATGCGGTTCATGCGGGAAACCGAGTCCAGGTCGATATCCCAGGGGATATTTGGCAGCGTGGCTTTGCCGCCGTCTACTGCGCCCGCCACGCCCAGCGCGACGGCCTGGTACTGATCGAGGTCGGCAATATCGGAAGGAGCTTTTTGCTGAAAGTGCTCCAGCATATCGTTCAGTGACTCGTTGCCTTCAAGCCAGGTCGGGAAAATGAATGGGTCACCCATCGTGATATTGGACAGGCTCTCTATATCCGCTGCGGCAAAACGGGAATGGGTGCCGCCGATATCAGCCGCCAGTATTCTCATGTGAATAGTCCTCGGATCAACGGCTGAGGACGAACAGTTTCAGCAAAGCCAGCAGCAACAAGCCGGCCAACCAGTTGTGCGCCACCGCCAGGCCGATAGGCAGGCTCAGGAGTATGGCGCTGGCGCCGACAGAAAATTCCATCAGGAGCAGCACCAGAATGACGATTCCGGTCAAGCCGTAGCGTTGATTTGCCCTGAGAGCCATCACCGCGGCAATCAGCACCATGACTGCGGCCAGCACGGCACCGAGGCGGTGCGCTTTGTGGATGGCAAGACGTTCTTCACCGCCTATGGCCTGGCCCAGGCTGGTCACCTCATGCTCGCGGCTCAAGTCCATCGCATCAAGCAATGCGCTGCCCGGCAGCCAGCTGCCATGGCAATCGGGCAGTGTTTGGCAGGAAGTCGCGGCGAAATTGGCGCTGGTCAGCCCGCCCAGGAAAATCTGCAAGCACAAAACGGCAATGGCAACGACGACCATGCTTTTAAAGGCTGTATTCTGCCGCGGTTGAGGTGCCGGGTCAGCGACGCTGAACACCATCCAGCCCAACAGGCCGAGCATGGTGAATCCTCCCGCCAGGTTGCCCATCACCACAGCCGGGTTGTGCAGGCTGCCGGAGCGAATGCCCAGAATGGCCAGAAACACCGTCAGGCCAAGCAGGGTGAGAGAAATCAGGCGTTGCCGTTTTTGCCGCAGTGAAAGGAACACCAGGAACAAGACCAACAGCCCTAAAACACTGGCAACCAGGCGGTGCAGGGGTGTCGCCCAGGATAACGGTTTATTGGCTTCCTCCACCATTCGCTGGTAAGCGTTTTCCGAAGTCACGGGCTGGCTCATCGACGGCGGTGCGCCAATCTGCCCATAACATGCTGGCCAGTCAGCGCAGCCGATACCTGAATGGGCCAGCCTCAGGTAGGCGCTCAGCGATACCAGCACGATCACCAGCAGCAAGGATACTTTGGCCAGGCCATTCATTCTTTTCAGTCTTTGATCCGTTCCAGGTAGACAGGCTCACCGCGTACCAGACGGACAAACCGTGGCGAGTACTTCCACTCCACGCGGTCCATGCCATTTTGGAAACTCCACAGCCAGGCTGAATCCCAGTGAAACTGATAATCATTGGCTGACCAGTATTCCCCGGGCTGCGTTTGTGGAAAATAGATGGTATTGATGCTTGGTGGTGTGCTGGATTTGCGTGGGTCGCTGATGGAACCCAGTTCGTCTCTTGCGGGTATGCGCCAGTCATTGAAACCACAATATGTGGCTTCATTCACTGCCCGTACCAAAGCTGAAGTGTCACACGCACTGCCGCTGCACTGGCCTCCATCCGGTTTACCCCGGTAATCAAGTTCCCCGCTCGCATCTTCGTCCGGATAAAACCAGGAATAGGTGTTTTCCCGATAGTGGATGCCAGGCGAATCCGTCTTGACTTCCCATACCAGTCCAGTGAACTGGTCCAGCACGCAGGGGCCGGTCTCTCCTGAATCCAACTGGACACCATCTGCACCCAGGGCGACATATTTGCTGTCATGAATATCAGGTCCTGGCCCGGACGGGCCGCAGGCGGGCAGTAGAAAAAGCAGAGCTGTTCCGGCCGCAAAACGCAGCTTTGAAATTGATGCCATTTTTTTCATGTATTGACTTATTTTTTCCATCGTTATCATACTAATAACAGGCCTCGGTCAGGATATGCTGTTTCCGGGGTCGATTCCAGAAGCGCGACAAAGAAATTGAAAGGCATTTTTATGTCATAAAACAGGTATTTGATCTGCATCAATTGGTTTGATTTTTTTGATGCTATCATTAGAATGCCGATTTTTGTTTCGGAGCGTTCCAAAAACCAAGTGGACAGACAATTATGAATCAAGACATTACGAGCACGGAAGAAAATGAGCGTGTTCCCGTCATGCAGCGCATTATCGACAATCCGTTCATTCTTCTCTTCATCGGCGTGGTCTTTCCCGCCGTTTTTTATATTATTTGGGGAATTATGGAGATTATATCCATTCCCATGGCGCCATGATAACTACAACGTACAGGTGAAAATGTGACTTCCATACAACCGCCTTCTGAGACTATCTGGTGGAAACAACCACTGGATCGGGTCGAGGGAACCTGGATAGCGCTGGCGCTGGTCTGGTCCCTGATCATGTTCTTCATGATGCCTATTTGGCACGTATACGGTAAGCAGAATCTCTCTAACGAGGCTTACCGGACGACGCCCGAGGCATTCATGGCCAAAACCCAGGCAATGGTAGACCAGTATACGGTCAGAACCGAAACCAACCAGAACATGCCGGTGGTCCGGCCGCCACCGGGTAGTGACGTCTACCTGATCGGCAGGCTTTGGCAATGGTGGCCGTTGCTCGAATTCGAGAAAGGGCAGACTTATCGCCTGCACATCGCATCGATGGACTGGCAGCACGGGTTTTCTTTACAGCCGGTTAACATCAATACGCAAATCGTTCCCGGCTATGAAATGGTTCTGACGGTTACACCCGATACCGCAGGTGATCAGACGATTATCTGCAATGAATACTGCGGAATTGGCCATCACACGATGACTGGCAAGATATATATAACGGAGGGCGGACAGTGAAAAATCAAGAATTCAGAACCTGCCCGGAATCCGGGCTGCAATTTCACAAGCCTGCCGAAACATTGATGCGCTTGCATGCTGTCGTTGCCGTGGTGGCCTTGCTGGTTGGCGGAGTCACTGCCCTCCTCGTGACTCTGACACGCTGGCCAAAATTCCACCTGCTGCCGGCGGATACTTTCTACCAGTTACTGACAACGCATGGCATCAACATGCTGATCTTCTGGATCATCTTCTTCGAGATCGCTGTGTTGTACTTCTGTTCCTCCACCTTGCTGCGCTGCCGTCTGGCGACGCCGAAGCTGGGTTGGCTGGGCTTCATCATGATGGTGGCCGGTGCGGTCATCAACAATGTCAGCGTGTTCAGCGGTAATTCCTCAGTGATGATGACTTCCTACGTACCCATGCCAGCGGAGCCCATGTTCTACCTGGGCCTGATCCTGTTTGCGGTGGGTGCGCTGATCGGTTGCTTTATCTTCCTCGGCACGCTGGTCATCGCCAAGGAGGAGAAAACCTATGAAGGCTCGATCCCGCTGGTGACTTTCGGTGCGCTGACCGCGTGCATCATCGCCATCTTCACGATCTCGATGGGTGCGGTTATTCTGATCCCCACCTACCTGTGGTCGATAGGACTGATCGCCAACATCGATGCGCCGA
>DAOWGA010000256.1 GCA_030637665.1 Lysobacterales bacterium
ATGCCATTGGAATCGTCAAAATATAAGGTAAAGCCCAGTGGAACTCGTGCAATATGCGGGCTAACCCGCATATTTCACGAAGGCGGCGGGCAGGAACACACCAGGTTACGGTCGCCGTAGACATTGTCGATCCGGCCGACAGGAGCCCAGAACTTGCTCTGGCGCAGCCCGCTGGCCGGGTATACCGCCTGGTCCCGGCTGTATCCGTGAGTCCAGTCTCCTGCGAGGTCTTCGACCGGGTGCGGGGCGTTTCTGAGCGGGTTATCTTCGGCATCTATTTCGCCTTGCTCGACGGCGCGGATTTCCTCGCGTATCGATAACATCGCTTCACAAAAACGATCGACCTCCGCCAGGGACTCGCTTTCGGTTGGCTCGATCATCAATGTTCCGGGTACGGGAAAAGACATGGTGGGTGAATGGAATCCGTAGTCGATCAGGCGTTTTGCCACGTCCTCCTCACTGATGCCGCAGGATTCTTTGAACGGTCTCAGATCGACGATGCATTCATGCGCCACGCGCCCGTTGCGGCCGGTGTAGAGGATTGGAAAAGCACCGGAAAGGCGGCCGGCAATGTAGTTGGCGCTCAGGATGGCCACCTGGGTAGCCATTTTCATGCCATCCCGGCCCATCATGGCGATGTAAGCCCAGGATATCGGCAGAATACCGGCGCTGCCCCAGGGCGCTGCTGAAATTGCCCGGTTGTTTTCAAACTCGCCATTCATCGACACGACGCAATGCCCCGGAAGGAACGGTTGCAGGTGTTTGCCGACACAAATCGGACCCACTCCGGGACCACCACCCCCATGCGGGATGCAAAACGTCTTGTGGAGGTTCAGGTGTGAGACGTCTGCACCGAACTTGCCCGGAGCCGCGCATCCCACCAGCGCATTGAGGTTGGCGCCATCCAGGTAAACCTGGCCACCGTGTTCGTGAATCACTTTGCAGATTTCCCTTATGTCTTCTTCGAACACACCGTGTGTGGATGGGTAAGTGATCATCAGCGCAGCCAGCTCTGCGGAATGGCTTGAGGCTTTTTCACGCAAGTCAGCGAGGTCCACGTTGCCCTGTTCATCGCACTTCACTGTGATAATTTTCAGCCCGGCCATGGCTGCGCTGGCAGGATTCGTACCATGTGCGGATGACGGGATGAGACAGATGTTCCGTTCCGCATCTCCCCGGGATTCATGATAGGCCTTGATGACCAGCAGGCCGGCGTATTCACCTTGAGAACCGGCATTGGGCTGGAGGGACACCGCGTCATATCCCGTGCAGGAGATCAGCATCTCCTGGAGTTCCCGCAGCAGTTGCTGGTAACCCATGGTCTGCTCAGGAGGCGCGAAGGGGTGAATGTCACTGAATTCCGGCCAGGTGATCGGTATCATTTCCGTGGTGGCATTCAGTTTCATGGTGCAGGAACCCAGGGAGATCATCGCGTGGGCCAGTGACAGGTCCTTGTTCTCCAGCCGTTTCAGGTATCGCAGCATTTCTGTTTCAGAGTGATTGTTGTAGAACACCGGGTGCTGAAGAAAGTCACTTTCACGCCGCAGTGCTTGCGGAATCGCCGAGTAGTCAACAGCCAGGCTCCGGTCGATTTCGAGCACAGCCCCAACACTGGCATCGGCCTTTTCTTTCCCACTGAAGGCCTGAAAAAGAGCTGCCAGGTGATCACGGGTCGTCTTTTCATTCACGCTCATTCCCAGCACGGTCCTGCCATCGCGCCTCAGGTTGATGCCTGCATCGAGGGCGCGCTGGTAGACCGCGTCAGCGTCGCTGGCATCGAGTTCAAAAGTCAGCGTGTCAAACCAGGTGTCCGCTCGGGGCTCATAGCCCATTGACCTAAGACCTTCGGCCAGCAAACAGGTGAGCCGGTGAATCCGGGACGCAATTTTTTTCAGCCTTTCGCGTCCGTGCCAGACGCCATAAAGCCCGCTGATCACCGCCAGCAAAGCCTGTGCTGTACAGATGTTGCTCGTTGCCTTGTCGCGGCGGATGTGCTGTTCCCTGGTTTGTAGCGCCATGCGCAGGGCGGGACGCCCCTTGCTGTCCCGTGAGACGCCGATGATCCGACCCGGCAGGGAGCGCTTGTACGCATCGCGGGTAGCGAAATATGCGGCATGCG
>DAOWGA010000347.1 GCA_030637665.1 Lysobacterales bacterium
CAGCGCCAACAGCGCCAGGCTCATCATCCTCAAGTACTCTGGCTCTGCTGATGACCAGCAGCCGATTGTGCTGGTCGGAAAAGGCATCACTTTCGATTCCGGGGGACTGTCCCTGAAATCCGGTGAAAACATGATGCAGATGAAATACGACATGGGCGGCGCTGCGGGTGTGATCGGCGCTTTCGTCGCCTGCGCGAAATTGCAAATGCCGGTGAACGTCATCTGCATCGTCGCCGCCGTGGAAAACATGCCCGACGGCGCTGCCTGCCGGCCCGGCGATGTGGTCACCAGCATGTCCGGTAAAACCATCGAAGTGTTGAATACCGACGCCGAGGGCCGACTGGTTCTTTGCGACGCCCTGACCTATTGCCAGAAATACAATCCCGATGTAATTATTGACGCCGCCACGCTCACCGGCGCCTGTGTCATTGCCCTGGGCCATCATGCCACCGGCCTGATCAGCAATGATGACGAACTCGCCGAAGGTCTGCTTGCCGCCGGCCAGTCCATTGTCGACCGGGCATGGAGGCTGCCACTTTGGGAGGAGTATCAATCACAGCTCGACAGCCCGTTTGCCGACATGAAGAATATCGGCGGAATGCCAGGGGGTGTACTCACGGCTTCCTGTTTCCTGTCACGCTTTGTGGAAGACCAGCGCTGGGCTCACCTCGACGTAGCCGGTTCCGCCTGGAAATGGGGCGGTGATGACGGCGCTACGGGCAGGCCCGCAGGCTTGTTGGCTCAATACCTGCTGGACCGGTCGAAATAGTTCATGAACGATTCTTGCCAGGTAGATTTTTATGTACTGGCCAGACCGGGGCAATCAGCCGAGCACCTGGCCTGCAAACTGGCCATGATGGCATGGGAGCAAGGCCACCACGTTGCCGTGCTGACCGCAGATGAAGCCGAAGCAGATTCCCTGGATGAGGTCATGTGGGATTATCCGCCGGGCCGGTTCCTGCCGCACTGCCGGGGACAGGCAGACCCGGAAACCCCGGTCAGCATCGATACCTGCGCCGCGGAAATTCCGGCTGACCGGGATGTGGTGATCAACCTGGCGGACAGCGCGATTCCTGAGCCTGGCCGCTTCAGGCGCCTGCTGGAAATCGTGCCGGGCGTTGAGCAAAAACGTCTGGCTTCCCGGCAAAAATTTCGCGAGTACCGAAACATGGGCCTGGAACCAGCACACCATACGATTGGAAAATGACGAAGAACATGGAAAAGAGCTACAACCCCGGCGAAATCGAGCAACGCTGGTACCGTAACTGGGAAGAGAAGTCCTATTTCAAGCCGACCGGTAGCGGGCAGCCTTACTGCATCATGCTGCCACCCCCGAACGTGACCGGCAGCCTGCACATGGGTCACGCGTTTCAAGACACTATCATGGATACGCTCACGCGCTGGCAGCGAATGAAAGGCGCCGATACGCTGTGGCAACCGGGTACGGACCACGCCGGGATCGCAACCCAAATGGTGGTTGAACGACAACTCCTGGCCGAAGGCAAGTCGCGGCATGACCTTGGCCGCGAGAAATTCATCGAAGCGGTATGGGACTGGAAAGAGCATTCCGGCGATACCATCGGCAATCAATTGAGGCGTCTGGGCTCCTCGGTAGACTGGTCCAGGCACCGCTTCACCATGGACGAGGAGCTTTCAAAAGCCGTACAACTCGAGTTCATCACGCTGTATGAAGAAGGCTTGATTTACCGCGGCAAGCGCCTGGTCAACTGGGACCCTGTACTGCACACCGCCCTGTCCGACCTGGAAGTCATCTCGGACGAGGAACAGGGCCATATGTGGCATATCCGCTACCCGGGAACGGATGGCCGCAGCCAGATGATTGTCGCCACCACGCGCCCGGAGACCCTGCTGGGCGACACAGCCGTGGCTGTACACCCGCAGGACGAACGTTACAGCGACCTGGTGGGTCAGGAACTGGTGCTGCCCCTGACCGGGCGCACGATCCCGATAATTGCTGACGATTATGTCGACTCGGAGTTTGGCTCCGGATGCGTAAAAATCACGCCCGCCCAAGATTTCAATCACTATGAGATCGGCAAGCGCCACAAGCTGCCGTTGATCAATGTGCTCGACATCAACGCATGCCTCAACGAGAACGCGCCGGAAGAATACCGCGGCCTGGATCGCTTCGAAGCACGCAAGCGGATCGTGGAGGACCTTGAAAAACAGGGTTTGCTGGAGAAAGTCGAAGACCACAAGCTGATGATCCCTCGCGGCGACCGTTCGCACTCGGTTGTCGAGCCCTATCTCACAGACCAGTGGTATGTAAAAATTGCCCCGCTCGCCAAGCCGGCCATCGAGGCCGTGGAGGATGGGCGCATCGAGTTTGTTCCAGCCAACTGGAGCAAAACGTATTTCGACTGGATGCACCGGATCGAAGACTGGTGCATCAGCCGGCAACTGTGGTGGGGGCATCGCATTCCGGCCTGGTATGACCCGCAAGGCAATATCCACGTCGGCAGCAGTGAAGAGGATGCACGGCGCCGCTCAGGCCTGCCCGATAACATCGAATTGAGACAGGACGAGGACGTGCTCGACACCTGGTTCTCCTCGGCGCTCTGGCCATTTTCAACACTGGGCTGGCCGGAAAAGTCTGATTACCTCGAACGGTTTTACCCTGGTAGTGTGCTGGTCACCGGCTTCGACATCATTTTCTTCTGGGTAGCCCGGATGATCATGATGGGGCTGAAATTCATGGACGATGTGCCTTTCAGGACCGTCTACATTCATGGCCTGATCCGGGACGGG
>DAOWGA010000338.1 GCA_030637665.1 Lysobacterales bacterium
AAGCAGCTGGGGCCGTGGAGGAGTGAGTATTGCTTACAAGGCCTACAAGCTGTCACTGGATGGCAAAGAAGCGCCGGTGATCGATGGTTTAACCGGAGATCAGCGCTTTTTTCTCGGCTACGCCCAGGTCTGGCGCAGCAAGACTCGTGACGAGGAGGCCAAACGCTTGCTGACCATCGACCCGCACTCACCGGCCAAGTTCCGCGCCAATGGAGCAGCGATCAACGTAACGGAATTTTATGAAGCCTTCGATGTCCAGGAAGGTGACGGGATGTGGTTGCCGCCCGAGGACCGGGTGAAGATCTGGTAAACAGCGCAAAAGAGGGCCGCCGCAAGCGGCCTTTTTTTGCGACGCTTTTCATGTTAACGGCGTCACTTAAATAATGAGCCAATCGCCCTTCGACATCGATCTGGACGAAATGACGCTCGCGCGTGCACGGCGCGGGGATATGGATGCTTGCGAGCAGATTTATCGCAAGTTCCACAAGCCTTCTTACTCTGTAGCCTATCGCATATGTCAGTGCCGGGAACTGTCACAGGAAGTGACCCAGGAAGCCTTTATCACGGCCTTCCGCAGAATCCGGCAATTCAGGGGGGATGCACCGTTCTGGGGCTGGCTGCGGCGGGTGGTTATCAACCACACCATCAGTTCGTTGCGCAAGCTGCCCCGGGCCGATTTGGTTGAATTTCAGGAATATCACGCGCCATCCGGCGGGGAACACGAGCAGATCGGTTTGTCCATGGATCTGGAATCGGCTCTCGCGAGGCTGGATCATGACGACCGCGCCGTGGTCTGGCTGCACGACGTGGAAGGATACAACCACAAGGAAATCGCCAATTTGTTCGGTAAAACCGAGAGCTTTTCCAAAACCAGGCTATCCCGCGCGCGCGCCAGGTTGCGGGAATGGCTGGAACCACCGCTGAAGCAGGGAAAAGTCGGCACTGGCCTGGCTTGAATCACACAATGAACTCAAAGGTACACATCATGCAACAGGAACGGGATCCGCTGAATTTGAGAAGCCTGCCGCTGGTATCTCCGCCCGGCGACGACTGGCCGGCCATTGAAGCCTCGCTGCGGCAGCAGAATGACCGGCGGCGATTGTTCAAAGTAGCCGGATGGGCCCTGGCAACAGCAGCCAGCGTAACCCTGGCTGTGGGGTTGATCTTGCACCGTCCTGTCAGCATGGCCCCGGTCGACAGCAGTACGGCTCAGCCTGCGATCGCACAGACAGATGCGCCAACCTCTCCGGCCAGTGAGAAGGCCAGCACTGTGGATTCGTTGATCGGCCTGTCACAGCGATTGGAAACCAACCTGCGGCACATCCGTTCTGAAATCGGGGTGATGCCGACATCGTCCCTGATTTACCAGGTTGAGCTTGAAGACCTGGTGGCCCAGGTAGATGAAGAACTCAGTATGAACCCCGCTAACACGGAACTCTGGAGTCAGCGCGTCAACCTGTTACTTGACCTGTCGCAGCTCTATCGAAATGAATTGCGACGGGAATCCCACCGGATGGCGTCTTTGTAAGCAGACAGATTTCATAAGGACCGAACACATGAAAACCCAAACAATGTTTGCCGCCGTATTGGCCACTTTACTGATGACCCTGTCCACTGCACTGTCAGCGGACACGGACGCACCCGAAGCACAAGCCCGCCAGGAACTTGAAAAGGCAGAATACGAAGCCATGCTGGCGGATGCGGAAACAACCCGTCAGGATGCGCTGGAAGCAGCGGAACTGGCGCGCGAGGCGGCACAGCTCCGTGCAGAACTCTCCCGCGAGGAAGCAGAAATGCGTTCCGAACAAAGAGAAGAACTCGCACAACAACGAGCCATACAGGCAGAGGAAGCCGCCAGGATGCGTGAGGAACTGAGCAGAACGCATCGCGAGTTGCGCGAAGCCTCGCGAGAGGTTGCGCAGGCGCACCGCGAACTGGCCAGGACCCAGGAGCGCCGCCACGCGTTTCGCCGTATCAATCTCGGTGACCGTGTGGTGATCGGCGTCATCCTGGGCCAGGAGAGCGATAAAGGCGTAGAAATCATTGGTGTTTCGCCAGATGGCCCGGCAGAGCGCGCCGGTTTGCAACAGGGCGACATCATGCAGTCGATGCGCGGTGTTGACTTGACTGGCAAAGGCGAGGAGTCAGGAAAGGAAGCAATCTCTCACCTCATGGGTGATGTGGGCGCCGGAGAAGAAATGGCCATCAGCGTGTTGAGGAGTGGCGAAACATGGGAGTTTTTGGTCACGCCGGAAAAAAGGGAGCCGCGGGCATGGCAATCCATGATCCGGATTCCCTCAGCAGGGGCGCCTGGTTCGCGCGAAGTAATCATCGAGCGGATCGAACTGCCGGAAATCGACGAAGAGGCCCTGGCCGCCCAGGTTGAAGCCCTGGAAGAACAGGTCAGCACACTGGAGTACATCTTCATAACGCCGGATGATGAGGATTTCCTGATCGACGAAGAATACGAATTCGAGTTCCATGAAATGTCAAAAATTGGTGAACATGCCATGCGTGAAGCCAATGTCTGGTTCGGCCTGCCGCACGCCCAGGGTTTGGAGTTAACAGCGATCAACCCGGGACTGGGAGAATATTTCAAGACGGATCGCGGCGTGCTGGTCATCAAGGCCCGGGAAGACAACGCCTACAGCCTGCAATCCGGCGACGTGGTTCTGGAAATAGGAAGCATGACCGTGGACACGCCCTCCGACATGATGCGTGCTCTACGTGAGCTTGCTCCGGGGAATGAAGTCAAAATTACCATCAAGCGTGACCGGCGCAACAAAACGCTCGAGGTAGCCGTACCGGAAAATCGCTTCGGCTTCCGATAAAGCCTTTTTGCAGGAGGCCGCCATGCGGCCGAAAAGATTTGTCGCGAGCATAGCTCGCTCCTGCAACACCGATAGAACCCTTTTGTAGGAGGCCGCCATGCGGCCGAAAAGATTTGTCGCGAGCATGGCTCGCTCCCGCAACAAGCCTTGAGCACTAGAAGGCCAGCCCTCATAATCTCTCTTCCCCCATGAAACAGGGCAGAGAGAGCGCGACATGGCCGGCCAGGCTGATTCACTGAAATCCATTTTGTTCGCCTTGGTCGCGAACAGCGCCATTGCGGTGGCCAAGGGTATCGCGGCGGCGATCACAGGTTCGGGCGCGATGCTGGCCGAAGCGGTTCACTCGGTGGCCGATTCGGGCAACCAGTTGCTGCTGATCCTGGGCTTGCGTCAGACCAAAAAAGAGCCAACTGAAGATCACCCCCTGGGGTTCGGAAAAAGCATCTATTTCTGGTCTTTCCTGGTCGCGGTCATCCTGTTCAGTGTCGGTGGCATGTTCTCCATGTACGAAGGCGTGCATAAATTGTTGCACCCTACCCCACTGTCGCACCCGTGGATTGCAGTCGCTGTACTTTCTTTTGCGATCGTAGCCGAATCAATTTCACTCTGGGGGTGCTTGCGCGAGGTCAGGAAGGAACGCTACGGACGCAATATCTTTCAGTGGTTCAGACAAAGCCGCAGCAGCGCGTTGATCGTGGTGTTCGGCGAAGATATTGCCGCATTACTGGGCCTGGTATTCGCCCTGGTCGCCATTTTCGCCACCTATCTGACCGGCAATCCATTTTGGGATGCGCTGGGTACGATTTTTATCGGCGTTTTGCTGATCGTAATCGCTTTCTTTATTGCGGTAGAGGTCAAGGATCTTTTGATCGGGCAAAGCGTTGACCCGGCCACGCTTTCACAAATGAAGCAGTTCCTGCATGATCGTCCTGAAATAGACCAGGTTTACAATTTACTCACCATGCAGTTCGGGCCTGACGCGATGGTCGCGATTAAAGCCCGCATGGCTCCAACAGGTTCCGAAACAGAATTGATCAACGTCATTAACCGGCTTGAGCGCGAATTCAAAGCCCGGTTTGAGTCAACGACGTGGCTATTCTTCGAACCCGATATTGAGGATTGAAGCTTTTGTAATGAGCAAAAGCAGCAAAATTGGAATGGTCAGTCTTGGCTGCCCCAAGGCGCTGGTCGATTCCGAACGGATCCTGACCCAATTGCGCACCGATGGCTATGAAATCAGCCCGGACTACCAGGGCGCTGATGTTGTCATCGTGAATACCTGCGGCTTCATTGATAGCGCGAAGGCCGAATCGCTGGAGGCAATCGGTGAAGCACTGGATGCCAATGGCCGCGTGATTGTTACCGGCTGCATGGGTGTGAACGAAAACGATATCCGGGAACTGCACCCACAGGTGCTTTCGGTGACCGGCCCCCAGCAATACGAAGCTGTGGTCAGCGCCGTACACAGGCACGCTCCTCCGCCACAGGAGCATGATCCGTTTACCAGCCTGGTGCCGCCACAGGGCGTCAAACTGACACCCCGGCATTATTCATATCTGAAAATCTCAGAAGGCTGTAACCACAAATGTACTTTCTGCATCATTCCTTCCATGCGGGGCTTGCTGAATAGCAGGCCTGTTGGCGAAGTCATGGGAGAAGCGGAGCGGCTGGTGAAGGCCGGCGTGCAGGAATTGCTGGTCATTTCCCAGGACACGTCCGCTTATGGCGTCGATCTCAAGTACAAGCTGGATTTCTGGGACGGCCGCCCGATCAGGACACGCATGAAGGAGCTGTGCGATGCTCTGGGCAGTCTCGGCGTATGGGTGCGTCTGCACTATGTCTACCCCTATCCCCACGTGGATGAAATCATCCCGATGATGGCCGAGGGCAGAATCCTGCCTTACCTGGACATTCCGTTTCAGCACGGCAGCCCGCGGGTCCTGAAGCAGATGAAAAGACCCGCTGCGGCAGAAAATACACTGGAGCGCATCAGCCACTGGCGGGAAATTTGCCCGGAGCTTGCCATTCGAAGCACTTTCATCGTCGGCTTCCCGGGCGAGACCGATGATGACTTCGAAATACTGCTGCAATTCTTGCGGGAAGCAAAGCTCGACCGGGTAGGCTGTTTTCGCTACTCACCGGTGCAGGGCGCCGCCGCCAATTCACTGCCCGGCGCCGTGCCGGAAGCACTCATGGACGAACGCTGGAACCGCTTCATGCAAACCCAGGCCGAGATCAGCCGCAACAGCCTGCAACGCAAGGTCGGATCGGTGCAGGATGTTCTGATAGATATACTCGACAATGACATCGCGATCGGCCGAAGCAAGGCCGATGCACCCGAAATCGATGGAATCGTTCAAGTCCAGGACGGCCGGGGCCTGGCTCCGGGTGACCTGGTTCGGGTGAAAGTGGAATCTGTTGACGATTACGACCTGTTCGGCCGGATCGCAGACTGATCGGAAAGCACCCCGCACCATGGAAAGAGTCAGCCAACTCATCCTGCGCAACGCAGAGCGACTAAGTCAGGGCAACATTCTGTTGATCAACCCGCCCCGGGATAGCTGTTTCAGCCAGTTGGCAGAAAGTGGCCGTCAGGTGTGCGTTTTCACGCAGGATTTTGGTGACTACAAATGGCTGCAGAACAGCGGCGCAGATGCGAGCTTCGGTATATTCCCCGCACCAGATTCACAAACCAAACACATCATTCTGATCCAGGCCAGGGAGCGGGAACGTCTGCTCATGATGCTGCACGCCCTGGCCACTGCCATGCCAGCCGCTGCTAAGCTGTGGCTTGCCGGTGAAAATCGCTCGGGCATCAAGTCCTCCGGAAAGCGGCTCAGTGTCTATTTCGAAAACATTAGAAAAACAGACAATGCCAGGCATTGCAGCTTGTTCGAGGCTGACAAACCGCGGCCGGCAAAGCCTTTCAAACTGTCGGATTATGAAAAGCACTGGTCCGTTTCCACAGCTGCCGGCAATATTGACATCGTTTCTCTGCCCGGCACGTTTGCACACGGCAACCTGGACAAGGGCAGCGAATTGCTACTCGATGCACTGGGTGAACTTGCGCCCTCGGGGCGAGTGCTGGATTTTGCCTGCGGCAGCGGGGTGATCGGCCTGTCACTGCTCTGTCTCAATCCCGAAATTGAATTGACCATGCTGGATACATCCGCACTGGCCATAGAGTCGACACGTCGTTCCCTCCACAGAAATGACCGGCAAGCCACTGTAGTGGCTTCAGACGGGCTATCTGAACTGAATGGAAAATATGACTGGATCATCAGCAACCCGCCTTTTCACAGGGGAATTGAGAATGAACTGGGCATCGCCCGGAATTTTTTTGGCGACGCAGGCCAATTCCTGCAAAAAACAGGTAAACTACTGCTCGTTTGCAATCACCACCTGCCCTACCCGGCCTGGTTGAAAGCCTATTTTTCAAAGGTTGAAATCGTTAAAGCGAGCCGGGGATTCAAAGTCATCATGGCAAGTGGAATCCGCAGATGAATTTATGCTGGAATTAATTGCATCATTTCCGGTCAAAGCCGGCGTTCACAAAAGATATGCCAACAATGAGGTTTGCAATGAAACAAAACCATAAGGCAGACACAGTCCTGATTTCAGTCCTGCTGTTTATCCTGGTCACATTTTCAGCCTGCGCCGTGCCGGAACGCGATCAGGCGGAGCCCGCAACGCCGGTGGTCGAACAAAGCGAGGATGCAAGTGCAAGCGATCCTGCCGAAGCAAGCGGCCCCACCGGGCTCGACATCCCGTTGGATGGCAGCAGCCTGGAAGCTTTTGAACAGAGCATGGACAAAATCAGCAAGACCAGTTCAGCGTCAGATTACAAAACCGTGCAAAACGCGATCGATTAT
>DAOWGA010000293.1 GCA_030637665.1 Lysobacterales bacterium
AACAGGTTTGATTTTCTTTGTTCTTGGCGTCCAGAATGACGCCGCCCCAGCGAACGGTTGAACCATATACACCGGGCTCGACCCTGGCCGGTGAGATTTCCGTATACATGCCTTCGAGCTGGGTTGGTACGGTTGTGCAGGCTGACACTGCCAGTACGGCCAGTGCCAGTGAAATTACGATCCTTTGATTAAGTCCATTCATGAACATTCACTTCCTTGGACATCAGGTTTCGCGAAATATTCCCTGCATTGAATATTCTACATCAAACTGCAGTTTTCTTCGGGTGAAATTCCTTGATGGCGCTCTTGAGTTCGTTCAGGGAGGGAGGCAATGGAGAGTAGCGGTAGCGGCTGTACAAGTCGGCAATTTGATGGATGGCCCGCGAATCGCCGGGCAGGTGCAAAGCGGCCTCATGCGCCAGTTCGATGGCGCCGTTCGAAGGCTGGATTTCACATCCCGCCGACTGCAGTCGTTTCAGGAATTTTTGCCACGCTGCCTGCAGAGGGTCTTTCCTGCCGGGTCCCCTGGTGCGCAAAATAAATGGCAGCAGAACTGCCGAAAACAGGCCGATGGCGACGAACAGGGCTATGACCAGCGTGGACGGTGTCATGCGTTCAAGTCCCAGGGGGGAGAACATTTTCGCCTGTTGGCTCGCCCCGAATTTGATGACCCAGTCATTCCAGCGCTGCTGGACAACATCGATACCGTTCCTCATGTTGCGCAGCCAGGCGTAATCGAGCAAATGCCTGGGCGCGGAAAGCGCTCCGAGCGAACCCCGATTGACGCGTGCCGGTGACACTGCAGCGGTCGGGTCCACCCGGGTCCATCCATCGCCGGGAAACCAGACTTCCGACCAGGCATGGGCGTCGGACTGGCGAACCAGGAGGTATTCACCCATCGTGTTGTACCAGCCACCCTGGTAGCCGGTGACAATCCGCGCGGGTATTCCGGCCATTCTCATCATCACCGTGAAGGTGGAAGCATAGTGCTCACAGTAACCGGTGCGTGAATCGAACAGGAATTCATCGACTGAGTGTTTGCCCAGCAGAGGCGCATCCAGTGAATAATAAAATGCTTCCTGGTTGAAAAAGTCCAATGCATGCTGCACCAGCGCTCGCCCGGTCAAACCCGATTCCCGCCAGCCTTGCACCAGTTCCCGGGTCCGGGGGTTGAAGCCATTGGGCAGGTCCAGAGCGGATGTTTTCAGAGTTTCAGCCATCTGTGGCGTATCGGCGAAGTCGGGATTTGACACCATGGAATATTGCAGCAACTGGGTAACCGCCTCGCGGCGAAATATCTGGAAGTCCATCGAGACACGCGTATCCATGGGCGTGGTCGCGGGATAGTCAAGGGCAAACAGCCAGTTACGTTCATTGGGCTCCAACTGGACCGTGTATCGCCAGGGTGCGCCCTGGTCGTCCGGCCGGGATTTCGCGGCAATATTTTTTCCGAAAAAACTGCCGCTCCAGGTCTTGCCGTCAAAGTTCCAGAACACAGGGCCCCGCCAGTAGAGTTCAGGTGGCTGTGGTATCGCGCTCTCGAACTCCACCCGGAATGCCGGGCTGTCATCCATGAAAAGGCTTTGAATGCTGCCGGGGGACATGGAGCCGGATAGCCCGGTCTTCGAATCAAGCGTGGTCTCGGGTATTCCCCACAATGGGGTTGCCCAGCGGGGGAAAAACAGGAAAAAGGCCAGACCGACCGGTATTGCGAGCGCCAGGAGCCGCAAGCTGAAGCCCAGTTCCGAGAATATGGAGGCAGTGATTGCCGGTGTCTCGCCAACGGATTCAAAGGCCTCCTTACGGTGCAGCTGAGTCAGCGTGACCAGCGCAATGATGACGGTCACAGCGCCGTAAAACGGCATCAGGATGCCCTGGCTGAACAGGAATTGCGTTGCGCACAGAAACAGGCTGAAACTGACAATAAGGCGTGCGTCCCGAATGCGGTAAGACTCGATCAGTTTCAGTGCCAGCATGACCGTGAGAAGACTGACGGCAGCGCGGCGGCCGGTGACGTTCCCATAGGAAAAAAACAGCGTGAGCAGCGCTAATATCGTCGCGCTGTGCCTGATCAGCGCCGGCAGCGCTTTCCATCCGAGCAGCTCGGCGCCGATTCGCCAAAGCAGCGGAAACAGTGCCATGGCGATAATAGGCAGCGGCATCCGGACGATCTGTGGCGCCATGGCGACGCTGAGAGTGGCGATAACCCAAAAGATACTTTTTTGGTCAGGATTCATCATAGCTGGAACAGTGCGAGAATTTTCAGGCAGGCGTCGCGGTGATCTTCACCGAGGTCCGCCGGCAGGGCGGCAGTGGGCATTTCAAGACTGTACGGTATTTGCCTGCGTTCCGCGCGCAGAATCCAGGCGGTCATGATGGACAGCTTTGCTTCGGTGTTGCCGCCTCTCATCAGGTACCAGTTGAATTCGCAGGCGTCTTCACTGGGAGATTCCATGACCCGGGAATACAATTTTTCATGACGCGCGCTGGTTCGCCAGGCGATCCGGCGCAGGGGGTCGCCCGGCTGGTATTCGCGCAAACCATGGAAATGTTCGCCTTCACCCTGCCGGGCCGAACCATAGTCGCCACGTCCCGTTTTGGGCAGCGGTGGCGGATTCAGGGCAGGGGCAGGGTAGACAAGACAGCGCGCCCTGGGAATGATGACTGACCAGGCGCGGAACAGGCCCAGCGGATACCTGTTTTCTATCCTGAACGGCGCCATCTCCATCCAGCCCCGCCGCCCTGTGGTTTGCTCCAGTTCCAGCTGTCCGGTTTCCTGCGGCTCAATGTCTGTGCAGTCCCCGGATTCCTCTGATTTTGCCTGGATGGCAAAGCGGAAACGTTCTTCCGGATTCTTCAGCAGGACTTTGAACCGGGCCGGCTGTCCCGCAAAAACCGGGGGTGCGCGCAGGCCGACCAGGCTCAATCCGCTGATGTTCCGGTAGGCCAGCAAAGTCGTCATCTGGGCTATCGAGGCAAGAACAAAACCCAGCAGCAGCGCCATATTGTTGTTGAAGTTGAGCCCGCCGATTGCGGTCAGGGCCAGCAGGATGCCAAACCACAAGCCGAAGCGGGTCGGCATCACGTAGATGTGGCGGTATTCCAGTGTAAACGGAAGCTCAGGTGAGCCGCGTTTTTGCCTGACCCGGTCCAGAATCCACTGATCGAAACGCCGGCCATAAGCGTATTTTTGGGTGGTCAATCTTGCGTTATTCATCGCAGCCCCTCCCTGGATACTGATGCAATGTGCTGACCGGTCAGGGGATTGGCACCTGGCTCAGAAGTTCTTCTATCTGCTCATCCGCGGACTGGGCGAAACCGGATGAGGGGCTGAGGCGGTGCCTGGACAATCCGGGGAAGATGGTTTTGACGTCCTCGGGTATCACGTAATCCCGTTCGTCCAGGAACGCATAGGCCCGGCTCGCTCGCAGGAGTGCAAGGCCGGCCCTGGGTGATAGTCCTGTTTCGAACCACCGGTCATTCCGGGTCTCTTTTATCAGGGCTTGTATATAATCAAGCAGGTCCTCGCTGACGTGGACTTTTTCGCAGTCTTCCTGCAATTCCTTGACGTCGTCCGGTGTGAGCAGGGACGTGGTCCTGTCAAGCATGCGGGACCGGTCCTCAGTCGTCAGTAGTTCGCGCTCAGCGGCCGGATCGGGATAGCCGAGCGAAATGCTGATCAAGAACCGGTCCAGCTGGGAATCGGGTAGTGGAAATGTCCCGACCAGGTCCAGCGGATTCTGGGTCGCGAGTACAAAGAAGGGACTGGGAAGCGGATGCGTCGTGTTCTCAATCGTAACCTGGCCTTCGGCCATCCCCTCCAGCAATGCGCTCTGCGTCTTGGGGGTGGCGCGATTGATCTCGTCCACAAGAATGACCTGGGAAAAAATCGGTCCCGGATGGAGTTCGAACTCTTCCTTGTCGCGTTTGTAGATCGAAACGCCCAATATGTCTGCCGGCAACAGGTCACTGGTGAACTGTACACGCTGATAATCTGAACCGATCACCCGGGCCATGGCGATTGCCAGTGTGGTCTTACCGACTCCGGGTACATCCTCGATCATCAGGTGCCCGCGGGCTAAAAGACAACAAAAAGACAGTCGGACCTGGAGGCTCTTCCCCAGTAAAATTTCGTTTACAGCTTGTTGTGCCTCGAGCAGGCGAATATGCCGGCTCGCCGTTCTGTCGGCTCTGTTCATCACCGTGCTGTTCATTTTTTCTGTCCCTTGATTTTATTCGCCAATTAAACGGTGGCCCGGGCTTCGTGCCACAAAGCGAGCAAAGTATAGCATTCACCGGAAGCTTTGAACTCGCTCAGGCAATTGTTTATATAAAAAAGGTTCGTCAATTGTCTGCATGCGTAAGATAATTGAATGAATAATGGTCAGCTATGAATATGCAATCCGCCAATCAATTTGATCAGGACCGGATGGCGGCGCTGGTGCTGCCGGGTGGCGGCGCCAGAGGCGCCTACCAGGTCGGTGTCCTCAAAGCCATCAGCGAGATCAGCGCCGGCAATCGTAATCCATTTCCGATTATTTGTGGCACGTCGGCGGGCGCCATCAACGCCATGGTGCTGGCCAGCCACGCGCATGAATTCCGGCTTGGGGTCGAACGGCTGGATCAATTCTGGTCAACCATGTTCTGCGCACGGGTTTACCGTACGGATGCCTGGACAGTTTTGAAATCTGCAATCCGGTGGGCCTTGTCTTTATCACTGGGGGGAGGGTTGGTCGCTAACCCCAGGTCTCTGCTCGATAACGAGCCCTTACGCCAATTTCTGGAGGAAACCTTGCAAATCGATGGCCTGGATGACGCTGTGAAACTCGGAAGCCTGCGTGGCCTGACGATCACTGCATCCGGTTACAGCTGTGCTTCCGCCATCAGCTTTTACCAGGGGCAGCCTGATATTGAGCCCTGGCAACGTGCACGCCGGCATGGCAAGGCTGCCAAAATCTCCGTCGATCATTTGCTGGCTTCTGCGGCGTTGCCGTTGCTGTTCCCGGCGGTTCGTCTCGGCAACGAATATTTTGGCGACGGCGGCATGAGAATGCTGGCCCCACTCAGCCCGGCCATTCACCTCGGCGCCGACCGGATACTGGTCATCACGACGCGGGATGAAAAACCGGATCCCTCACCGGATCAGCCCGTGCCCTATCCGACCCTCGGCGAAATCGGCGGTTATCTGCTCGATACAATCTTTATGGACACACTGAATTCTGATCTGAACCGATTGAACCGCATCAATCGTACCCTGGACCTTTTGCCTGAAGATTCCGCCGAAATGTCCGGGCTGAGGAAAATTGAGTCATTGGTGATCCGGCCCAGCCGCGATCTTCGCGAAGTGACGCATGAGCACATGCATGAAATACCCCGGGCAGTGCGGATGTTGCTTCGCAGCCTGGGTGGTTGGGGCAGGGACTGGCGGATGGCCAGCTACCTGCTGTTCGAATCCTCCT
>DAOWGA010000201.1 GCA_030637665.1 Lysobacterales bacterium
ACCACCTGATTGACTATTTCGGCCACCCCGAGGCCGAATCCGTGATCATCAGCATGGGATCAGGATCATCCACCGTGCGAGAAACCGTGGCCTGGCTGAATGAGCACCGGGACGGACGTTACGGCGGCCTGGTCATTCGCCTGTTCCGCCCGTTCCCGGTCGATGCACTGCTCGAGGCCCTGCCCCGCCCGATCCAACGCATTGCCGTGCTGGACCGGACCAAAGAACCCGGCTCCAACGGCGAGCCCCTGTACCAGGATGTCGTGACCGTGCTCGCCCAGGGCCTGGCGGATGACGCGATCAGCCACATGCCGCTGGTCACCGGCGGCCGCTACGGGCTGTCATCCAAAGAGTTCACTCCGGCCATGGTCAAAGCCGTGTTCGATGAACTGCACAGCGGTACACCGCGGCGTCAATTCACGGTCGGAATCAACGATGACATCACGCACCTCAGCATCGAATACGACGATCAATTCGATATTGAAAAGGACAATGTCTTTCGCGCCATGTTTTTCGGCCTCGGCGCCGACGGCACCGTGGGCGCCAACAAGAACACCATCAAGATCATCGGCAGTGAGCCGGGGCGCTACGGACAGGCGTATTTCGTCTATGACTCCAAAAAATCCGGAGCACAAACCGTATCGCACCTGCGCTTCGGACCGGAACCGATCGAAGCGCCCTATCTGGTTCAGTCTGCCAACTTCATTGGCTGCCACCAGTTCGATTTCATATTCAGCAGCGATATCCTGGCCCGGGCCGCCGACGGCGCAACGCTGCTGCTGAACAGCCCCTATGATGCCGGCACCCTGTGGAGCAAATTGCCGCAGAAACTACAGCAGCAGATCGCCGGGCGGAATATCAGGCTGTACACGATCGACGCCTACAGCGTGGCGCGGGATACCGGCATGGGTACGCGCATCAACACCATCATGCAGGCCTGTTTCTTCAAGCTGGCGGCTGTGATGGACACGGACAGGGCCATCGACGAAATCAAGCAAGCGATCGAGAAGACCTATCGCAAGAAAGGCGCCGGGGTCATCGAGAAAAATTACGCTGCAGTTGACCAGGCCCTGTCGCACCTGTTTGAAGTCGAGGTCGACGCAGCGCAACCCAGTGGAATCGGGCAGCGGCCTGCCGTGCCGGAAATCGCGCCGATTTTTGTCCAGAATGTGACCGCAGAAATGCTGGCCGGCCGTGGTGATCTGCTGCCGGTGTCCAAACTGCCGGTGGACGGCACCTACCCCACCGGCACCAGCCAGTGGGAAAAACGCAGCGTCGCGCAGTTTATTCCACAATGGCTGGAGGAGGAATGCATCCAGTGCGGCAACTGCTCCTTTGTCTGTCCGCACGCGGCCATCCGCGCCAAGTTCTGCCATGAAGATGAACTGAAATCCGCGCCTGATAGTTTCCAGACCTCGCCCATCAACGCCCGGGGCTTCCCGGAGATGCGTTATATCCTGCAGGTGTACCCGGACGATTGCACCGGCTGCAATCTCTGTGTTGACGCCTGCCCGGTTCGGGCACAGGACAGTGAAGGCGGCACAGTGCGCGCCCTGAAGCTGGTGGAAAAAGACCCGATACTGGAAGAACAGCGTGAAAACCTGGCCTGGTTCGAGAAACTCGACTGGAACAAGCGCTCGGAGATTGATTTTTCCAACGTGCGCGGCGTGCAGTTCCTGCAACCCCTGTTCGAGTTCTCCGGCGCCTGCACCGGTTGCGGGGAAACACCCTACCTCAAGACCGTCAGCCAGCTGTTTGGCGATCGCATGATGGTGGCGAACGCCACCGGCTGTTCGTCCATATACGGCGGCAACCTGCCCACCACGCCCTGGTCCAAAAATCCGCAAGGTCGCGGACCCGCCTGGTCCAATTCCCTGTTCGAAGACAATGCGGAATTCGGCATGGGGTTCCGCCTTTCCGCGGACCACCACCGCAAGCAGGCCGAAACCGCACTGTGCTCACTGCGCGAAGAACTGGGCGATGACATCATCAAGGCCATCATCAATGCGCCGCAACAGAGCGAATCCCAGATCAGCACACAGCGTGAGCGGGTCGCTGAGCTGAAGTACAAGCTTTCGCTGATTGACACAGCTGTCTCGAAAAAGCTCCAGTCGATGGCTGATCACCTGATCCGCCGTTCGATCTGGGTCGTCGGTGGTGACGGCTGGGCCTACGATATCGGCTCAAGTGGGCTGGATCACGTACTGGCATCCGGCCTCGATCTGAATATTTTGATTCTCGATACCGAGGTCTATTCCAACACCGGCGGACAGATGTCGAAGTCCACGCCAGTCGGCGCAGTGGCCAAGTTCGCGGCAGGCGGCAAGACCATGGCCAAGAAGGACGTGGCCCGCCAGGCCATCGCCTATGGCAACGTTTACGTGGCGCGCATCGCGATGGGCGCCAACCCGCAACAGACACTGCAGGCCCTGCGCGAGGCGGAAGCCTATCCCGGCCCTTCCCTGATCATTGCTTACTCACACTGCATCGCCCACGGCATCGATATGGAACTGGGCCTGCAGCAGCAAAAACGCGCGGTGGATAGCGGTCACTGGCCGCTGATGCGCTACAACCCCGTCATCCGTGAAGAAGGCGGCATTCCATTCACACTGGACAGTCTGCGCCCGAGCCTGACCCTGGCTGATTATCGCCGGCACGAAGGCCGTTACCGGGCGCTGATGCAGGAAAACCCCGAAGAAGCCGATCGCCTGCTCGAAATCGCCCAGTCAGTTGTTTACCAGCGCTGGGCTGTTTACGAGAGAATGGCCACCCGCCACGCCGGGGAGTTCCATCCCGATGCGCGCAGGGAATAAGCTCGATTTTGGCGGAAAAACATTGACTTGAGCACCGGCTAAGGGGGTAAAATCAGTTCCATACGACATGGAATGTCAGCCAAAGGGGGGCTGTTGACCCCGAAAAGGTAATGGAATGAAACGGATTTCTCTTATTGCAGCCACACTTCTCTTTTGCAGCCAGCTATTCGCCCAGGTGGATTCCGGCCTGCCTTTTCCGCACGGCAATAGACCGGCAAGGCCGGTGATCAATCCCGGGTCCATGCGCCTGGATAGCA
>DAOWGA010000177.1 GCA_030637665.1 Lysobacterales bacterium
ATCTTTCCATTGCGACCATGGACCACCGCGGCTTGCCGAGATATGAAGGCTGGTTTTACATCATCGGGGGAATGAGAAGCGGCCAGCAGGTCAGCGCCGGTGTAATGAGGTTCAAACCCGGTACTGGCAGCCCTTGCAGGGAGTGAACCCTGGCATGGATTGGTCATGCAGTTTGGCCGCGCTCAGAACCTGGCGCCGTTGGAACCTCCGGAATTTGTTTGCTGAAACATATTCCGTAACGATTCAGCGAGTTTTTGGACACTCTCGCGGGCTACAACGGCAAGCCCGGAAAAAAACTTGCGCGTACGATCTTCGGTCTCGCTGAGAACGAACCCCAGGATGATGTAGGCGGCCAGGGCCGGTAGGGTCCACAACAGAGTCATCACGATGACGGTCAATCGGAATACCCAGACTTCTTTTTTATACCGCTCAGCCAGGGCCTTGCACACGCCCAATACCATCGGCTGGCCTGGCTTGCCGTTCAGGGATTCCCTGATCTGATCAAACACGCTTTCAGCAGACATTTTCTCCTCCTTTTCTGATGCTATTATTAATCATGCAGATTTCATGCCAGAAAAACATGGGTATAAAGTCATTAATAGAGCATTTTCGGACACTGCTTCGGTGAATTTCGCCATCCCCCCGTAAAATTAACCACCTTTCGCCCCTTGTGCTAAAATTCTGCCGTCCAATGAAGACCTGATATGGGACGAGCATCCACCTCCATTGCCTACCTTGATGCACCCCGGCTTTTACGAGCTTTGTCGGTGGGCATCAGTCATGTGTTCCAGCGTCGGGAATACCTGAACCGTATTAATGTGTTCCCGGTGCCCGATGGCGATACAGGCACCAATATGGCGTTCACCTTTAAAACCATCCTGGAGGCGACGGCCGCTTCTCCCGATGATCGCATCGACGGGTTGATGAACCATGTTGCGGATGCAGCGCTGGACGGTGCACGCGGAAACTCTGGTGCAATCATGGCTCAATATTTTCATGGTTTTCGTGAAGCTGTGATCGGCCGTCGTCTGCTGAATGCCGGGGAACTCGCCCATGCTGCCGGCGTTGGTGCGGAAGCTGCCTGGACCGCCATGTCCAAACCGGTGCAGGGCACTTTGCCAACGGTGCTCGAAGACTTTTCACAAGAGCTGGAACGCCGTGCAGCAGAGGGTGTCAGGGATATCCGGACTTTATTTCGTTATGGTCTGGAGCGCGCGCGCGAATCCATTGCCAACACGCCGAACCAGCTGCCCGTATTGCGCCAGGCAGGTGTGGTGGACGCTGGCGGCCAGGGGTTTGTGGACCTGCTGGACGGCATCTGGACATATATAGAGAGTGGCGTGGTCGATCCGCCATCGGCCGAAGCGATGGATGAGAGTGTCTCCCCGGTTGGTGATTTTGAAGTGGGCAGGCATCGCTTCTGCACCGAGTGCATGCTCGAAGGCGACAATCTCGACCGGGCTGCCGTGATGGCCCGCATGGAAACACTGGATGCCAGTTCACTGGTTGTCGCCGGCGGCCGCAATCGCATTCGCGTCCACATCCACGTCAACAGCCCGGCTGACGTTTTTCTCGCTTGCGAGGAGTTTGGCAGGATTACGCAACAGAAGGCTGATGATATGGAGCGCCAGCACGGGCTGCTGAACCATCCGGGCGAAACCGCCATCGTGGTGGATTCAGGAGCGGATTTGCCACAGTCTGAGATAGAAAGGCTGAGCATTCATGTGGTGCCCGTTCGCCTCAGTTTCGGCGACCGTGAATTTCTCGATGGCGTGACCTTGAGCTCGCAGGAGTTTTACCGAATGCTGGAGGAATCAGAGGAAGCACCTCTCACCTCTCAGCCGCCGGCCCAGGATTTCTCACGCGTGTATACATTGCTTACATCCCACGGTTACTCGGTGGTCTCGGTTGGCTTGTCGGAACTGCTCAGCGGGACAACGGCGGCGGCGAGACAGGCCGCGGGCAGACCGGGTGCCGGAGATGTGCGGGTCTTCGATACACTGAATGCAACGGCGGGTCAGGGCTTGTTGGCGATTATCGCGGCCGAGGCCGCTGCAAAGGGAATGTCCGCTGACGAGGTCGAGGCCCTGCTAATTGAAATGAGGCCCCAGACCCGGGTGATCGCAGTTGCCCACGACTTGTCCTATGGCGTCAAGGGTGGCCGTGTTCCGGCGGCAGTCAAGCGCATCACGGACTGGCTGCACATCAATCCAGTGCTCACGGCAAGTCCTGAGGGCAGGTTGACCCTGGGTGGTTTCCATGCCGGGCGTGGAGCCAGGCCGGTAGCTCTGGCCAGGAGTGCAGTTCGCAAAATGAAGAAGGACACCATGTACCGGGTGATCATCGCGCACATGAATGATGAAAAGGGCGCCGTGGATACCCGGCATTACATATTGGAAAAGCACGGCAGAGTTCATTCCTGTCACATAACGGAAGCCGGCCCGGCACTCGGTGTGCACCTTGGGCCGGGCGGGCTAATCGTCGGTTTTATGCCTGAGCCGGACATGTTGAGCTGATCGTGTTCAATAAGCCCCATGTTTGGGTTAACCTGTTTGTATGATCGGCTTGCTGATAAAAATCGCCCTGTCCTACATGCTGGGTTCCGTGTCCGGCAGCATGGTCGTGGGTTCCCTGCACCATGTTGATATCCGCAAGAGTGGCAGCGGCAGTGCCGGCGGCACCAATGCATTCAGGACCCAGGGTCTTAAATTCGCGCTGATGGTTGTCCTGATCGATATCGGCAAAGGCCTGTTGGCCGCCTGGTTGTTTCCTCAATTCGATGTGGCTGTGCTGGGCGGATCAGTTTCAGCCGAAGTCCAGACACTGGCTTGTGGTTTCGCAGCGGTCGTCGGTCACTGTTACCCTCTGTGGCACGGGTTCCGTGGCGGCAAGGGCGCGGCGACTGCCGTCGGTGCCTTGCTGGTCATATCGCCATTCGCCCTGATTCCGATGATTATTACCTGGTTGTTGGTCCTGGTCGTGACCGGTTGGGTCGGCCTGGCCACGATTCTGGCCGCGCTTTGTCTCATTCCCGCTTTCTACGGACTGGGCGCATCAACTGCGCAAATGGTGTTTTCGGTTGTGCTGGCTATTTTCGTACTGTTTACCCATCGCTCCAACATTCGGAACATGTTTGACGGTAAGGAAAACCGGTTCGAGAAAGCCAGAGTCAAGAACTGGTTTGGATAGCGTTTACAAATGAGTTTTTCGCAACGATTGCCCTTCGAAGCGCTGGAGCCGGAGCGAATCCGCGAGCTGCTATCACCCTTGTCACTGGACCGCCTGTTCCGGCTCACCGTGCTGGACACGACGGATTCGAGCAATTCGGCCCTGCAGCGGCTGCCACTGGAGCAGCAGCATGCACACGTCATCCTGGCTGAGAGCCAGACCCACGGCAAAGGGAGGCGCCAGCGAAGCTGGTATTCCCCGCCGGGATGCAATGTTTATCTCAGCCTGGGCTGGCGATTCGCAGACAGCGAACTGCCTTTGTCCACGCTCCCCCTGGTGGCGGCTATTTGTACCTGCCGCGCCCTGGCGCGAACGGGGCTGCAGGGCCATGGCATCAAGTGGCCGAACGACATCCTGGTCAACGGTGCAAAGCTGGCGGGAATCCTGGTCGAGTTGCAGACGAACGCGGGTGGGCCGGCTCATGCGGTCATCGGGGTTGGTGTGAACGTGAGCATGCCGAAAAGCAGTGCCGCCGGGCAGCAAGCTGATGCCGCCATCGATCACAAATGGACGGACCTCGCTTCACACCTGCCGCGCGACAGCGGCGGTGTTTCACGCAACAGTGTAGCTGCGGTGTTGCTGGAAGAGCTACTGGCCGGACTCCTGGAGTATGAAGCCGCCGGCTTCAGTGCCTTCAGCAGCGAGTGGATGGCGCTGGATCTGCTCGCAGATCAGGCGATTCGGGTTCAGCATCAGGAGACGTCCAGCGCCGGCATTGCGCGAGGGATCAGTGAGGATGGGGGCCTGTTGCTGGAAGTAATCAATGCGGACGGCCGCGTGGAGAAACGCATCATACGCGCCGGGGAAGTGAGCGTGCATCATGGCTGAATTTACATTGCTCATCGACATGGGCAATACGCACTTGAAATGGGTTTGGGCCCTTGACGGAGTAATCGACCAAGCCACTTTTGGGCGCGGCAGCCGGGACGACTTCCTGGCCAATTGCGAACCGCCCGAGGAGGTTACGCCGGCTCGAGTGCGGGTGTCCAGCGTAGCGAACAGGTAAAACACAGCACACATGGTTTCTGAATGTGATAACCAGTGGGGAAGGCCGGTCAAGCGCCTGGAGTCGCTTAAAAGCCAGTCGGGTATTGTGAATGCTTATGAAAATCCTG
>DAOWGA010000204.1 GCA_030637665.1 Lysobacterales bacterium
AGTGTTAAGGTATTTGAATCCACACCATCGGAAACAGTGAGAGTAACATTATATACTCCTTCGTTAAAGTACATTACCGTAGGGTTCTGGAAAGATGAATTTCCAGGAGACCCTCCTTCAAATGTCCTGGCCGCCCGTTTGCGGGAAATGCCTTTCACCGTGGCGCGTCTTAAAACCGGAACACCACCGCGTATCGATGGTAAGAGCGTTGATTTCAGTCAATTGCAGGAACAGCCCGGCGATGAGCCGCGGCCGGTGTTTTCCTACATGGGTAGCCGGGATGATCATCCCAGGCAGGTCTGCTGCTGGATCACGCATACCTCGGCGCGAACGCACGACATCATTCGAAAAGCGCTGCATCGTTCGCCGATGTATGCGGGAGCGATCGAAGGCGTGGGCCCCCGATATTGCCCGTCTATTGAGGATAAAGTCGTCCGATTCAGCGATCGTGACAGCCACCAGATTTTTGTCGAGCCCGAAGGGCTGGAAACACGCGAACTCTATCCCAACGGGATATCAACCAGTCTGCCATTTGACGTTCAGCTTGAATTTGTGCATTCGATCAAGGGTTTTGAACAGGCGCATATTACCCGGCCAGGCTATGCCATTGAGTACGATTTCTTCGATCCACGGGAACTCCATGCCTGCCTTGAGACGAAGCACTTTGGCGGTTTGTTTTTCGCCGGCCAGATAAATGGCACAACCGGCTACGAGGAAGCGGCGGCACAGGGGCTTGTTGCTGGAATCAATGCAGCACGCCTGGTTCGCGGAGAACCCATGTGGGCGCCGCGTCGGGATGAGTCCTACATGGGCGTCATGATCGATGACCTGGTCACTCAGGGCACGCTGGAGCCTTACCGCATGTTTACCAGTCGCGCCGAATATCGCCTGCAATTGCGAGAAGACAACGCCGATCTGCGGCTGACCGAAAAAGGTCGTGAACTGGGCCTGGTTGATGACCAGCGTTGGGACCATTACTGCATACTGCGGGATGGTATCGAGGCTGAACGGCAACGGATGAATGAAATATGGGTGACCCCAACAAATGCCCTGGGCAAGAAAATTGAATCTTGCCACGGTATTCCGATCAGCAAGGAAGTACGTGCGCTGGATCTGATGAAGCGTCCGGAAGTGGGATATCGGCAAATTGCAGAGATCGAGGGCATCGGACCGGGCGTAGAGAATGAACGGATAGCGCAACAGCTGGAAATCCAGATGCGCTATGCCGGTTATCTGGGCCGGCAGCAAGAGGATATCAGTCGTCGACGCAAGCATGAATCCCTGGAAATATCGCCTGACTTCGATTACGAGCGGGTCAGAGGCCTGTCTTCGGAAGTGAAGGAAAAGTTGAAAAACATCCGGCCGGATACCGTTGGCCAGGCTTCACGCATTCCCGGGGTCACGCCGGCTGCGATTTCCCTGCTGCTCGTGCATCTAAAGAAATCACGTCAGCAAGTAGCCTGATTGATACATATTTGCAACAAATTGGGCTCAATCACGAATTCGCAACGATTGATTTACAGTATTTTAACGGTGATTGGATAAGCTAGGTGTGTAAGTTGACTGTGCCTAGCGTATCGCACCTCTAGACAGGCAGTCCCCACACTTCTATGCCTTAAGCGATACGCTTTTAAGCCCCGGATTCATGTCCGGGGCTTTTTTTAGTTATCTGGTGTGCTCAATGCGTTAGAATTTACCGCTTTGCCTGCTTTTTGCCAATAAACAATGCGGCAAACACAAAAACAGTGTGGAACTCCGAATGAGCAACGAAAATCAGACAGTAACCACGAATTTCATTCGTAATATCGTTATCAAGGACCTTGAGGCTGGAAAACACGCGAACATCATTACCCGATTTCCACCGGAACCCAATGGTCATCTGCACATTGGGCACGCCAAGTCTATCTGCCTGAACTTCGGTATTGCCGATGAATTCGGAGGCAGAACGAATCTGCGCTTCGATGATACTAACCCCCTGAAAGAAAACGAAGATTTCATGCTGGCCATCATGGATGATGTACGCTGGTTGGGCTTCGAATGGGAAGAATTGCGGCATGCTTCTGATTACTTTCAGCAGCTTTATGACTTTGCCGTGCACCTCATCCAGACCGGCAAAGCCTATGTTGAGAGCCTGTCATCCGAGGAAATCCGCGCGTACCGAGGCACCTTGACCGAACCGGGTCGTGAAAGCCCTTACCGTGACCGCCCCGTGGAAGAAAACCTGGCTTTGTTCGAGCGCATGAAAGCGGGGGAATTCGAGGATGGCCTGCATGTGTTACGGGCGAAAATCGACATGGCCTCGTCCAATATCAATATGCGGGACCCGGTGGTCTACCGCATTAGAAATGCTTCCCACCATCGCACCGGTGATAGCTGGCACATTTACCCGATGTACGACTGGGCACATGGCATCTCGGATGCCATCGAAGGCGTTACGCATTCCTTGTGTACGCTCGAATTCGAGGACCACAGACCCCTGTATGACTGGTTCCTGGATAACATTCCGGCACCCTGTCATCCACAGCAGATCGAATTTGCGCGCGGCAACCTGGACTACACGGTCATGAGCAAGCGCAAATTACGCCAACTGGTCGAGGAAGGGCACGTATCAGGCTGGGATGACCCGCGTTTGCCCACCCTGGCCGGGCTTCGCAGGCGTGGCTTTACGCCCGAGGCCATTCGCGCGTTCTGGGCGGAAATGGGCATTTCGAAGTCACACAGCATCATTTCCATGGGTGTGCTGGAGAACGCTGTGCGCAATGATCTGAATGCGATAGCGCCCCGGACCATGGCGGTACTCGATCCCCTGAAAGTCGTATTGACGAATTTCCCTGAAGAGGAAACTGAGTGGCTGCAAGCATCCGTGCATCCACAGAACGAAGAAATGGGTAAAAGAAAAGTCCCCGTGACGCGTGAAATCTGGATTGAGCGGAGCGATTTCATGGAACAGCCTCCACGGAAATTTTTTCGGCTGAAGCCCGGCGGTGAAGTTCGTTTGCGCAATGCTTTCATCGTAATGTGCACGGATGTGATCAAGAATGACGCTGGTGAGGTGATTGAGTTGCATTGCGAGTTTGACCCCGAGTCCCGCTCAGGTTTACCGGGTGCAGCCCGCAAAGTGAAAGGTACGATTCACTGGGTTTCTGCCAAACATGGCGTGCAGGCCGAGGTTCGGCTGTATGATCGCCTGTTCACGGTGCCTGACCCTTTGGGGGACAAGTCCCGGAATTTCCTGGAGTTTCTTAATCCTCACTCGCTGGACTTGATCGACAACGCCGTAGTGGAAGCCCCGGTGGCTGAAGGCTCGGGGGGTGATCTTTACCAGTTCGAGCGCACTGGTTATTTTTGCCATGACAGCGTTGATTCGCAGCCGGGCCGGCCGGTGCTCAACCAGATCGTGACATTGAGGGACTCCTGGGCCCGTATTGAGAAGGAATTGGCTCAAAAGCAGGTATGACTATCGTCACCCTCCGAAATTCAGGTAATTTGCTACACTTTCAGGTGTATTGATCAACAGGGAGAAAAGAAATGGAATGGATTATTCTTGCTATCGTCGTTGGCGCTATCTTTTTCGCCATCTCGATTTACAACCGCCTGGTAACTGGCCGTAACCGTTTCAAGAATGCATTTGCCCAAATCGATGTGCAGTTGACGCGGCGTCATGACTTGATACCGAACCTGGTTGAAACAGCCAAGGGTTACATGTCGCACGAACGGGAAACGCTGGAAGCCGTGGTTAACGCGCGCAACATGGCGGTCGCCGGACTGAAGGAAGCGGCAAAAGATCCATCCGACCCTGACGCCATGAAGAAACTGGCCGCAGCAGAGCAGGGCCTTTCCGGGGCTCTGGGACGTCTGTTTGCGCTTTCAGAAGCCTATCCGGATCTGAAAGCCAATGAAAATATGATGCAGCTTTCAGAGGAACTGACAACGACCGAAAACAAGGTTGCCTTCGCCCGTCAGGCGTACAACGACTCGGTGATGGGCTACAACACGCTGCGTGAGTCTTTCCCCAACAACCTGTTTGCCGGATGGTTCAATTTCAGGGCGGCTGAATTGCTCGAAATCGAGGATGAATCCAAGCGCGAGGCGCCCAAGGTCAGTTTTTGATCCGGGTCAATATGCGAGTTAGGGAGAGCCGGAGGCTCCTTGGATGAATTTCTTCGAACAGCAGGACCAGGCGCGCAGGCAATCCCGCTGGCTGGTCATCGTGTTCATCCTGGCCGTAGTGGCCATCGTGGTGGCGATCGACCTGATTGTACTGCTGGCCATGGGTATGACTTCAATCGAAACCGAGGGTGTACCGCAGGTCGGTGCGCAGATGATCACCGGTAATATCCCACTGCTATCGGGAACTGCCATTGCCACTATTTCGGTCATTGGCCTGGCGAGCATGTTCAAATCAGCCAGCCTCAGGGCTGGTGGTGGTAAAGTCGCCCGGGAACTGGGCGGTACGCTGGTCGAGCCCGACACGCGTGACGCCAAACGTCGTCGCTTGCGCAATGTAGTGGAAGAAATTGCCCTGGCCTCAGGTGTTCCTGTACCTGAAATTTACGTTCTGGAGCATGAGGCCGGCATAAACGCCTTTGCGGCTGGATTCACGCCCGCCGATGCAGCCGTGGCAGTGACCCGGGGGGCGCTGGAGAAACTCAAGCGCGATGAACTGCAGGGTGTGATCGCACATGAATTCAGTCATATTCTGAATGGCGATATGCGGATCAATATACGGCTGATGGGTGCCTTGTTTGGCATTTTATTATTGGCCCTGATCGGGCGGCGCATCCTGATCCACTCACATTTTGCAGGTCGCTCGTCACGTGACAAAAACGGTGCGGTGGTATTGCTCATTGCTTTTGGCCTGATGGCGGTTGGTTACATTGGCCAGTTTTTCGGGCGCTGGATCAAGGCAGCTGTCTCACGTCAAAGGGAATACCTGGCGGATGCATCGGCAGTACAGTTCACCAGGGACCCAGACGGCATTGGTGGTGCGCTGAAAAAAATTGCTGTCTACAGTGATGGCTCCTACCTCAACGTGGACACCGAAGAAGTGGGTCACATGCTGTTCGGCAACGGTCAGAAAATGATGATGTTTTCCACCCATCCGCCGCTGAATGAGCGCATTGGCAGGATTGACCCTGCTTTCCGCCCCGAGGATCTGGACCGCCTGGCAGCGGAAATTCAGCGTGACCGGGGCAAGGCGGAAAAAGACCGGGCGAGGACAGTCAAACAGGCTGAAAATACCCGGCGGGGTATGTTTGACGCTGAAAATATCATCGACCAGATTGGCAAGCCCGACTGGGACCGGGTGTTGATGGCTGCTGCCATGGCCGCTTCGATTCCGGACAACATCAATCAGGCTGCGCATTCGACCGAATGGGCGCCCGAGGTATTGCTCTATACCTTGCTGGACAAGAATTCACAGGTCATGGAGCAACAACTGCAGATTATTGCTCAGCGAATGGGTGCAGACAGCGAGGCCCAGGTCAGTGCATTGCTCGATGCAGGAGGTCTGCTGCAGCCCGAGCAACGCCTGCCATTGCTCGAAATGGCGTTTCCGGCCCTGAAGCGACGACCACCGGATTATGTTGCAAAGGTCATGGCTACGGTCAATGCCCTGGTTGAGGCAGACGGCCGTATCGATGTTTTCGAATACCTCCTGGCAAGGGTCATCAAGCAGCACCTGTGGGAATCGCACAACCCGCATGCAGTCAAGGTAGCCGGACGCAAGACTCTCCGCGCCTGCAGTAAGGAAGCTGTGCAGGTCATGGCCATTCTTGCCGCCCACGGCCACGCCGAGAGGGCTGCGGTTGAATCAGCTTTCAAAGCCGGAGTTCTTGCATTGGGCCTTGATGTCAACACACCTATGCCGCAGCTGGAGAACTGGGTTGTGGCCCTGGACCGGGCATTACCGAAGCTGGATCACCTGAAATCCACTGGAAAAGAAAAACTTGTACGCGCCCTGACTGAAGTTGTACTCCACGACAGTGAACTGGCCCCGAGCGAACTGGAACTCCTGCGCGTCATCTGTGACCTCATCCACGTCCCTCTGCCACTACTCACTGGGACCGTTGGCGATGGGTAGAGTGAATCTTTCTTGTTGGATTTTGAAATTTATCCGCAGAGAGCGCAGAAGACGCGGAATATACTACGGATGACGCCTTTAATGTTGGCTCAGGTTTCAATTGATGAAAGTCGCTCCAGGGTGCCGATATCCTCCCAGCGACCCTCATATCTCTCACCGGTGACCAGGTGATTTTCCATCGCCGATCGCAGCAGCGGAACGACAGAAAACTTACCTGCCTTACAGCCGTCAAATAATCGGTTGTGATAAACGCCAATTCCGCTGAAGGTTAGTTTGTCTTCACCTTCACTCCTGATTCTCGCGTTGAGCAGCGCAAAATCGCCTTTTGGATGTTGCGGCGGATTGGGAATCATCACCAGGTGGGCCCAGTCACACTTGACGGCGCGCAGGCGTGCGAACGGGTAGTCAGTCCAGATATCTCCGTTGACCACCAGGAACGGCGATGAGCCGAGCAAGGGCAGGGCCTTGTGGATTCCACCACCGGTTTCCAGGGCTGCGGGCTGCTCGTCGGACCAGTGAATGGTGATGCCCCAGCGGCCGCCGTCTCCGATTGCCGCCGGCAATTGCTCACCCAGATGGCCCTGGTTAATGATGATTTCCCTGAAGCCCGCTGCGCACAGGGCTTCGATGTGATACTCGATCAGAGGTTTGCCACGCACCTCGATCAGGGGCTTGGGAATGGTATCGGTCAGCGGGCGGAGGCGCTCCCCGCGACCCGCGGCCAGGATCATGGCGCGCATTCGGCCTGCTCCAGAAATTGATGGAATTCGTGAAACTCAGGATAACGCTGCAAAACGTCCAGCAAGTAAGAATAGAAGCGGGGAATCAGCTCCAGGTAGCCATCTTTAGCATCGCGGTAGTGCAGGCGTGCAAATATGCCGACAATTTTCAGGTTCCTTTGCAGTCCCATCAGATCGCACCAGCGTACCCAGGTCTCCAGATCACAATCCGGCTTCAAGTGATGATGAAAATCCTTCATCCAGGATTCCAGCTGATCCCGTGGCCAGGTGATGTAACGGTCCCAGACTAATGATACGAAATCATAGCTGAGCGGACCCGTCACACCGTCCTGGAAATCAATAATTCCTGGTTCGCCGGAATCTGTCTGCAGCAGATTGCAGGAATGAAAGTCTTTGTGCACGAATACTTGTGGCTGCTCGTAGGCTGACCTGATCAGGCTGGCGCAAACTTCGTTCCACAATAGCCGCTCTGCGCTGGACACAGAACGCCGGCGGTGAACTCGAAGGTACCAGTCAGGGAAAAGCGCCATTTCCTGCTGAAACGCCAGCGCATCATAGCGTGGCAGATCGCTGGTATCGACCTCACGAGCCAATTTCCCAAGCACGGTAAACAGGGGAGGGAACAGTTCGCTGACACACTTTTCATTGAGGATGTCCCGGTACAATGTGTCGCCGAAATCTTCAAGCAGCCCGAAACCCAGTTCGAGGTCAAAATGCAAAATTTCGGGTGCATTGAGCCCGGCTTCACGCAATCTCCGGTCGATATCGATGAATGGAGCGGAATCTTCCTTGCCCGGCGGCGCATCCATGAGGATGATCGATCGATCACCTGTGTTGAAACGGAAGTATCGGCGGAAGCTGGCATCACCCGATACCGGTGCCAGATCCACTTTATCCAGGCCCATTGATGCGGCCGCCCAGCTTGCGGCTTCGTACATTCTTTTATCTTGCGTAGGTTCTGCAGCAGGCTCTTGATCAGTCATCAACCCATTTTGCCGGATTTGGCCGGGAGTTTTATGGTTCTTTAAATAGTACTCATATGGTACCATATGAAGATGCTTAGAATTTCCAAATTAACTGATTACGCGATCCTGGTGATGGTCGAACTGGCCCGCGAGGGTGAGATGTTGAGCGCGCATGCCCTGGCTGAAAG
>DAOWGA010000077.1 GCA_030637665.1 Lysobacterales bacterium
AATCGGGACCAGCAGGCCGTCATTGACTACTTGCAGGAAGAAAACCATGTCCTTCGTGAGCAGTTGGGCAGCAAGCGCCTCCGCCTGACCAATGACCAGCGACGTAGGCCGGGGTCCCGTCCTCGCATGCGATCCAGAAGGCTCTCCTGACCCCAAGGGGGGCATGGTAGTATCACTCGCTCAATCGTGACGCCCGCGATCGAGAGGTGTGCAGTGACAAGTGAAGGTAAGAGCACGTGGCGATTTCCCAAGGAGTTCTGGGTGGCCAATGTCACCGAGCTCTTCGAACGGATGGCCTACTACGCCTGTCTGATCTACCTCGTCGTGTACCTGAGCCGCGAGGTGGGCTTCGACGACTCCCAGGCTGGAACCATAGCGGCGCTGTTTGCCTTCTTCAGCTGGCTCCTCCCGGCGTTCATGGGGGCCCTGGCCGACAAATGGGGGTTCCGCATCGCTTTGGCGATGGCCTATACCTTCCTGACCATCGGCTATTTTCTTCTGGGCGGCTTCGATTTCATCGCTGATGAACTCGATGACTTTACCGGTTTCAACACAGACCATGTGGTCGTGATGGATGCCTGAGTCGAGTTCGTAATAAGCCTGACCGCTCTCGAAGTTGTGTTTTTCGACCAGCCCGGCAGATTCGAACTGGTTGAGTACCCGATATACCGTTGCAAGGCCGATTTCCTCTTTGGCATCAACCAGGCAGCGGTAGATGTCATCAGCGGTAAAATGCTTGTTTCGCTTATTTTCCAAAATCTCGAGTATTCGCTTGCGCGGATGGGTGATTTTGAGCCCGGCTTGTTTGAGGTTTGTGGGTTTCACTGCTGTCTCTCTTTGATTTTCGATTTGCCGCCATAGTCGAAATCGACTCGGCATACATTTTTCATCACAACATTTCTTGTCATTGGGATGACAAATGCGAGCCCGCATATTGTATCATTCACGCTCTCCGCGCCACGCGAAAAATCTGATCCAGGTTAGGAATGATAACTCGTCTTTTATTTTGCACTGTTTTTGCCATACTCGTTTGCAGCGGCTGCGGGCTGATGTACAAGCAGAACATCCAGCAGGGCAACGCCCTTGAGCAGGATGATCTGGATGAATTGTACGAGGGTATGAACAAGCGCCAGGTGCTGTTTGTCCTGGGCACGCCATCGGTCATGGACCCTTTTCACCAGGATCGCTGGGACTACGTACAGACATTCAGCCGTCGCGGCGGCGATATGGTTCAGCGGACTGTAACGCTTCATTTCAAGGATGACCAGTTGACGGAAATCATTGGCCGCGACGATCCCTTCGCAGCCGCGGTAGATAAAACACCGGGTGATCCGGATGAAGTGGCACAATTTACCAAAAAGCCAGAGGCTGAAAGTGACCCGCAGGATGCAGCGCAGGACCCTGCCAAGAGAGACTTGCTTTCCGGCGATCCGGATGAAGTAGCCTCCTTTACGAAGAAACCGGATGCTACCAATGATCCGAATGAAGCGGCCCTGGAGGCAGCCGAGGAAGATGTGCTTGCCGACGATCCGGATATCAATTTCATTGATGAGCGTACCTCCGAGGATCGTGAGTACCAGGAAGATATGGATGTGTTGGACCAGCGACAGGATGACGGGCTGCCGGGACCTGATATTGACGGCTAGCCGCTACTCCGGCCGTAACCGCCAAATATCCCCTCCGTCACTACCCAGATAAATATAGCCATCGGCGTCAACCGCGATCGACCGTATACGGCCTAGCAGACCACTGGCCAGACGCTCCTCGGCCACGACAGCCCCGTCTCTGAGCACGAGCCTGTTGAGGTGTACAAAGGCCAGAGACCCGATCAGGAAACTGCCTTTCCAGGCAGGAAAGGCCTCACCCTGGTAAATGACAAGATCGCTGGGTGCGATGGACGGCACATACACCCAGACCAGCTGCTCCATGCCCTCTTCGTGCACGATACCCTTGCCGATCGGCCCGCCGTCATACTCGAAGCCAAAGGAAATTTCGGGCCAGCCATAGTTGGCGCCCTTTTTAATGAGGTTGAGTTCATCGCCCCCGCGCGGCCCGTGCTCATTTTCCCACAATTCCCCGGTTTCAGGGTGTACGAACAAGCCCTGCGGATTGCGGTGACCTAAAGTCCACAACTCCGGCCGGGGCTGGTCACGCTCGTCCTCTACGCCGATGAAGGGGTTGTCCGCCGGAACGCGGCCATCATCATGCAGGCGCACAATGCTACCGGCATGGTTTGAACGGTCCTGCACTTTATCGCGGTGCTGGCGATCACCCACCGTCAAATAAACGTAGCCTCCACTGAACTGGATGCGGCCACCATAATGGTAAGAGTTTTCGGAAAACGCATCCGCTGAAAATATCCGCTCGCGCTCACTCACTGCCTTGTCTTTGATCTTCAGGCGGTCGAACACCACTGTACTGTGCACTTCCTCGCCTTCGGAATAACTGATATAGATCCAGCCATTCTCAGCAAAGTCGGGATGCAATTCGATATCGTGCAGACCCGAGTCGCTGAATTTCAGCATTTTGGGCATGTTGCCGATATTGACCTGTTCGCCGCTGCGAAAGTCAATCAGGGTTATCTCACCTATATCGCGTTGCAGAACGAAAGCACGACCGTCCGGTAGAAACTCGATGGCGCTTGGCTGTGACAATCCGCTGGCCACGCTGTCGGCGATAAATGCCCCGTGTTCGCTTTCGAATCGATGGCTGGACGGTTCCTGCGCCGGAACCACGGCCGGCATAACAAAAACAAAGAGCAAAATAAACCTGAATAAGTTCATGAGACGTGCGCTCCCTTTCAGTTTAGGGCATTAAGAGACAGGCATTATAGGTTCAGCGGACGCCATGTGAAGCGCGCGACCGTTGTAACGAAGGCTTTTCGCGTTAAGCTGCCCCATTCCTGATCCGGGTTAAAGTCTTTCAGGCTTTCGCATTTTTTGCCCGTTCTCTGCGTACTTCCTTTGGATCAGCAATCAAGGGACGATAGATCTCAACCCGGTCTCCTTCCCTCAATACATGTCCCATGGGGACTTTCCGGCTGAATATGCCGACGCCACCGGGGTCGATCTCGATGCCCGGGAATTCGTCCTTGATGGCAGTTAGCTCGATGGCTTCAGCAACGGTCGTGCCTGATGCGACAGAAACGGCCCGTATGATCTGCTTATCCGGGTTGGCGTACGCAACTTCAATCTGGATCATGCCTGGTTCGTGTTCAGCATCCATAGACTTCGTCGGCCCTCTTGCCGAAATCATAAACCATCTTGTCGGCAACGTGCGCGAAGCCCCTGCGGAAAGCGGAAGAAAGCACGGAACTGGAAAAATCGAAGCTCAGCAGCAGTGTCACTTTGCTGCCTTCGTCACCCAGCGCCTTGAATTGCCATTCACCGGAAAGGTGGCTGAACGGCCCGTTTACCAGCGATAATGTCAGGCGCTCCCCGGGTACGAAGCGGTTGCGGGTGGTGAACGTTTGTTCCACTCCTCCCACACTGACACCCAGGGTGGCCAGTTGCTCTTGCGCGCTCTGTTCGTGCACAACGGCGCTGATGCACCAGGAAAGAAATTGCGGATAGGATGGGACATCCTGAACCAGGCGAAACATGTCGAGGGCGGAATGCAGGACCAGGGCTGTTCTCTTGATTTCCATTCGGATGTGTCGATTCACGTTTCGCAGGAAGCATAGCATGAGCGGTGCCACTGAACGTAGAATAGCGCCCTGGATAGTTCGGGATACCGGCCCCGCTGAGCAACAAGCATGAACAATTCGAAAAAAACAGGCCGAAAGACCATCGCCGTCAACAAGCGGGCGCGCTTCGAATACCGAATCGAAGAGCGGCTGGAGGCTGGTATTGCGCTCGAGGGCTGGGAAGTCAAGGCGATGCGCGAGGGGCGGGTTCAGTTCGCGGACAGCTACGTGCTGCTCAAGGACAACGAAGCCTTCCTGTTTGGGTGCCGGGTCAACCCCCTGCCGACCACATCCACCCACATCACACCCGATCCGGTGAGAACCCGCAAACTGCTCCTGCACCGGCGGGAACTGGACCAGTTATTCGCCGCGGTGGACCGGCGCGGCTATACGGTTATCCCTACCGCGATGTACTGGTCCAGAGGCAAAGCCAAAGTAGAAATTGGCCTGGCCAAGGGCAAACGGCAGCACGACAAGCGAAAAGACGCCAGGGACCGCGACTGGGAACGACAAAAAGCGCGCATAATGAAGCGTGGCTGACACCAGGCTGTTGATGACATTTTGCTATGACCGAAGCACTCATCTACCTCGATCCTGATAGCCGGCTGAACCTGCAATGCCAGATTCGACAGAAACTGGTGGATGCCATTCTGGCCGGCACATTCCCGGGCGGCAGCCGTCTGCCCTCTTCGCGCAAGCTGGCCGGGCAATTGGGTGTTGCCCGCAACACGGTCGTGCTGGCCTACGAGCAATTGATTGACGAAGGCTATATCGAGAGTCGTGAACGAAGCGGCATCTTCGTCAATGAGGAAATACTGCCAGACCGGATCGAGTCTGGCCTGAGCGCGTCAAATGACTCGGAATCCGATCAGCACTGGCGTGAGAAAATTCGCACCGAGGTCAGCAGGAAACAAAGCTATGGGTTGCCGGGCAACTGGCAGAGCTACCACTTTCCGTTCATTGACGGACAGTTCGACGATTCGCTCTATCCGACCCCGCAATGGCGGGAGGCCAGCCGCATGGCGCTGGGTGCGCGAATATTCCGGAATTCTTCGATCGCTGAGATGGATGCTGATGATCCCCTGCTGATCGAGGAAATTCGTACCAAAATGTTGCCAAGGCGCGGCATCAGCGCCAGCGCTGATCAGATCCTTATCACGCCGGGAGAGCAGAACGCACTGTATTTGATCACTCACCTGCTGACCGACGAATCGGTTTCGGTGGTGGTTGAGGAACCCGGCAACCCGCGTATGCGCCAACTGCTGCATCAGCAAAAGGCAACCGTTCTGCCACAACCGGTGGACGAAAACGGCATGGTGAT
>DAOWGA010000140.1 GCA_030637665.1 Lysobacterales bacterium
GGTAGACACGCGGCACCTCACTCCCGGCACTGACTAATTCATGAACAGGGTTTGCGCCTACTCGATCAGGGGCTGAAATCAACCTCTGCTCAGTTGGTTGTTTCTACTTGAACGTCATCCTGCTGTCAGCCACAAAGCCGTCGGAGGTGAAACGGAAGGTGGCCTGGTTGCGGTCGGCGAATGCCTTGAAGGCATCTTGAGCAGACTCGGCAATGTGGTGAGCCGACCGGTAATGGGCGTTCTGTTCCTGATCCAGTTCAGCGGTCTGGCCTTCCAGGTCCTCGAATTGCTCGCTGATTTCCTGTGTGTAATCCAGGTAGGCAGCCATGTCATAGTTGGTGGACATGAAGGTGCCGGCCGGTCCGGGTTTCTCGGCCAGGTAATCGGGCAGGCTTGTTTCCTCACCCTCACCGATGGACAACCCAATCGCATCATCTGAAAGCGCTGCAAAAGCTACGATGCCCGGCATCGGAATCAGGGATGCCGGCAGCTGGACCGGTGGTTCGCCGGGTACAAGTGTCAGAGCCGACAGGTCTGGTAAAAACATTTGCGCCATACCTACAAACATCTCGGGTTGATCCACGTGCACGGCAATCTGTCCGCGGGCATTTTCCGGTATGGACTGGGTTATGGTGATTTCGCTCAGGCTCAGTCTCACGCCGCGGAAATTATTAACGAAGGGCGGCATGGGTTGGTTCAGCCGGGCGAACGTTTCCGTGGCGCTCTGGTTGATATCCACCAGATGTTCGCACTGGAAGGGAGTTTCCATGATGGCTGCAGCCTTGTCGCGCAGAAAATCACGCACCGCTCCGAAGCGCATGCCGAAAGAGAATTCGAGCATTCGATCCGACAAGAGATTTGCAGCGGGAATTTCCGCAACCAGCCCGGCCAGTTGTTGCGCCAGATTCGGCTCGGTTTCAAGCCGGTACTGCATAGCGATCGCTGCGGTGGTCAGCTCTGTCACACCCATCGTAAACCGCGGCGTATGGCTGACGATTCCGCGAATTTCAGACACGCATTCGGGCGTCATCGTGGCCGGGTCAAACTCCCCGCTCGCAGCCAGGGACTGTGCGAGGATCGTGTCCGGGGTGATGAATTCATCGACCAGCTTGTCCAGGTCCATGATGCCCGAACCGAAAGCCGTATAGCCATGTTTGGCATTCAGTTCTGCGAGCCTGGCGGCTGCGTTCGATTCCGCGGGTAATTGCAGTCCCAGGAAAAGCGGCAGCAATTTTGCCTCGGCCATCGGCGGGAAAATGCTCAGGGCGAGATGGTCTTGCAGGATCGCGACGTACAAGCCGGCTGGATCCTGGCCGTCGCTATCTTCACTCAGGCGCCAGTATGAAATTCCCTGGTGGGTCTTTTCAGGGGCGCTCGTACCTGCGTTATCCAGGATGCGTTGAATGGTTCCACGCAATGCGCTGGCGTCTGACAGCCCAAGGCGAACGACCGGGAATACCCCCATGCCATAAACGACCTTGTGTGACTGCAGGTCGAAGCCCAGGCTTTCCAGGCCCTGCCGGTTGAGTTTTCCATCGAGTTCCATCAGGACCGCGTGCATCAATTGAACTGCCATATCGCCATGTTGCTCTTCAGACGTTGACTGCGAGTCGCCGGTATTTTCTGCTTCGAGCGCCTCTATGGCCTGGCGCAGTTCGGCCTGAACCGTGTCGAGTACCGGCTGAATTCTGTGCAGAAACGTATCGATGACTTCATCGGACGGGGGCTGCAGGTTTCCTGCCAGGTAGGGCGTATCTGCGGGTACGTATGCAAACAGGGTATTTCCAGTCTCCTTGAGCGCAACTTCGACCGCGTCATCACTTTTGCTGCAAGCCGCCAGGGTCAATAGTGCAGTGGCGCCGAGAGCCGCCAGGCGAATATGGTTCATATTGGTTTCCTTCGTTTCAATTGTGTGTAAAGGTGTTATACCACACTACAACACTATACTCAAGATCAAAAAAGAGATCCCCTCCATTAGACTTCAATTGATTCAAGCCTTTCGAGCGTACCGATGTCCTCCCAGCAGCCCTCGAATTTCTCCCCCGTAACCAGGTGATTTTCCA
>DAOWGA010000194.1 GCA_030637665.1 Lysobacterales bacterium
AATACATTACGTTTGTCGTTCCTTGCATTGAACAAAATGGGCTCCCGTCGCAGTGACCTGGGAAGTGTTAACAGGCCCTGGTTTACAGACGATAAATAATCAAATCGTGCAGTCACTTAGCTGTGAATTCCAGCAACGTTGTATACACCAATTAAGGCTCACTTCTACAAATCCTGGCAGGCGCATCTATGCGACTTTGGTCAAAGATGTAAACAACGTTGCTGGAATTTACACTTAGCCCGCATATTCCCCGAAGGATCCGGAATTTGCATAGCATTAGGCTTGCCAGCCCAGTTTTGTGCCCAGGCCGGAGCTTCGCTCGACCTTGCGGGTGCAAGCCTCAATAAACACTTCCTCCCGGCCCTGGATGGTCACTTGAGTGCGCGCGCGCGTAATGCCCGTATAGATCAATTCCCGTGTCAGCACCCGGTTCATTTCATCCGGCAGCACCATTAATACCTCCTCAAATTCCGAACCCTGGCTTTTGTGTACGGTCAGGGCGAAGGCGCAGTTGTGCTGTGGCAGTTGCCGCACGGACACGCTGCGCAGCTCGTCATTGCCGCCCAGGAACCAGGCCCGGAGCTCACCATCTTCGTTCCGCCAAAGCAGGCCTGTGTCGCCATTGAACAGATTCAGTTCATAATCGTTCACGGTCACCATCACGGGCTTGCCATGGTATTCTTCGCCGCCCTGAATGATTCCCCGGGCTTGCAGGCGATTGGTGATTTGTTGGTTTAACAGATCTATTCCGAACGAACCATGGTGAAGTGCGGCAAGCACTCTATAACGATCGAATACAGATAATGCATCTTGAATGTTGTGCTCCTGCAGGTATTTCATATAACGGTCGACTGCCCAGTCAATGCATACGGGGTTCAGTTTGTCTTCGCGGGCTTTCAGCCAGTCGAGATCTGCAAACGAGACCTGTGAAATCAGGTCATAGGCTTCCTGGCCCCTGCCCTTGTTGACCATGCGAGCGAGACTGCCGATACCGCTGTGGTCGGGGAAGCGGTAGCTCTTGCGCAAAAGTCCCACTGCGTTGCTGATGGCAGGCGGTGATTCCCCGGCTCCCAGCAGGTCTTTGGGCGCCGCGTTCAGGGATTCGAGCAAACAGCGCTGGGCCTCGCTATAGATGATGTCTTCGCCGTGTCCGGTGATGTCACCCAGCACGTTGCCCGCTTCGACAGATGACAACTGGTCGCGATCGCCCAGCAGGATGATTCGCGCCCTGTCAGGCAAGGCAGCGAGCAATTGCGCCATCAGCGGTAAATCAATCATCGAGGCCTCGTCAATCACCACGCAGTCCAGCACCAGGGGGTTGTGGCGGTTGTGGCGGAATTGACTCTGGTAGCCAGCGCCCAGCAGGCGGTGGATGGTGCATGCTTCTTCAGGAATACGCTCCAGCACGGCTTGCGCTGCATTGACCCGGCTTTTTCCACCCTTGACCGCTTCGGTGAGCCGGGCTGCGGCTTTGCCGGTAGGCGCAGCCAGCGCAATGTGCAAAAAAGGGTCCTGTTCCAGCAACAGGGCCAGCACCTTGACCACGGTGGTGGTTTTGCCAGTACCTGGTCCACCCGAGATGATGGCGAAACGGCGGCTTGCGGCAATTGCGGCAGCCACTTTCTGCCAATTAACACCATCATCCTCTTGCATCTCTTGCGCAAATAGCCGCTGCAGGCCATCTGCCAGCAAGGGTGCATCGAGGTTCGGGACTTCTTCCATGCGCGTCACCAGCGCCTCGGCCACAAAGTGCTCATAACCCCAGTACCGTCCCAGGTACAGGCGTGTCCCGTCGAGAATCAGAGGCTTGACCTCACCGGGACCGCCCACCCAGGCGGCAGCCCCCAGCTCTGCTTGCCATTCATCCAGCAGCGGGCCTGAAGGGACCGGCACGGAGGGGTTTTCCGGGATATCAAAAAGGGCTTGCCCGCTGAAACTGGCCAGGTCCACGCAAACATCGCCGTGCTGGTTGCGGGCACAGATCAGCGCGGCACTGTTCGCTACAGTGCTGTCCTCATCGACATCGCAGCCGCGGGCAATGAAGCGTGCGAAGTAATAGACCAAAGGGGAAATCTGGCTTGCTTCCATCAACCTGTAAAGGCGACTGCTCACGCCACTTTCTCCACCGCCGGGCCGAACACTTCGGCATCCAGCGCTTCAATCAAAGACCGCTCGGGCAGGCTGAAATACACACCGCAGTCGGGGCCGGTTTCGGGTCGCATTCCGCGCAGGAACAAGTAGTAAACTCCGCCCATATGCCGGCTGTACTCATAGCCCGGCAGGCGTTGATCAAGATAGCGGTGCATCGCCAGCGTGTAGAGCAGGTACTGAAGGTCGTAACGACGCTCCAGCACGGCTTTCTTGAGCTCGGGTGGCCTGTAATCCCTGAACTGCCCGCCGAGAAAATTACTCTTGTAATCAGCGATGTAATACTTCCCTTCGTGCTCGAACACCAGGTCGATAATGCCGTTGACCATGCCCTGGAAGGCGTCTGTTTCCAGCGGCGGCAGGGCCTGGCCCGCGGCTTCATCGAGCAGGGCATTAAGGCTCCCGATGTCCACCCTGGGGGTGGAAAAATCAAATTCGATTTCGTTCAAACGCTGTTGTTGAGACAGTGTTTGCAGAGCCAGGCCACCGTTGTTCAATGGGGTGAGGATGATACGTTCCATCCACTGCGCGGCTACCGTACCCCAGCGCTCATGGTCGAGGTCAAAGCGGGTGGCGATACGCTGGCTCTGAGCCAGGGCCTGCTCCGGGACATCGGCCTGGAAGTCGATGTTTTCGAACAGGGTGTGGAGATAGGAACCGACATGGCTGCCGGCCGGGAATTGCATTGCGAAGTCATTTTCCATGTGTTCGCGGGAAACAGGCGGGCCTGAGTGCACATCGCGGGTCAGGGCTGAAAAACTGGCGATGCGCCAGTCCCTGGCGATCCGGCCACTGAATTCCATTGGCGCCAATACAAGGCTGTCGGATTGTTGCGGCACAACAGTTGTGGTTTCCTCATCGGGAATGGGCATTGGCTGGATGCTGCCATTGGAATGGCTGGCGAGTTCGTCGATGTCGGGCCGCAGGGCGCCGAGACCGGTAAATGCATCCGGTGTATCGTGATCGAGGTCCTGGCGCGATTGCTGCGGGTGTAATAACCAGCCCAGGGCGGTTTTAGCTGCGTCCCTGCCAGCGTGTCCCCAGATCAGGTAGAGTGCGGACTCGGCCCGTGTCATGGCCACGTAAGCCAGGCGAATATCTTCCGCCAGGCGTTCCTGCTCAGCCAGACGCAGGTGAACTTCCTCCTCCGGCGAACCGGCATCGAGGCAGGACTCGCTGCCGCAGTGGAACTTCAGCAACTCCTTACCCAGGGTTCGGGGCCGGCAATTCCACAGGTAGGGGACAAAGACCAGCGGAAATTCCAGTCCCTTGCTGGAATGAATAGTGACGATCTTGACCAGCTCTTCGTCGCTCTCCAGTCGCAATTCCGCCTCCTCCTCAACCGGCTCATCGAGGCGGTTCCGGAACCAGGCCAGCAACTCGTCCATCCCCGGGTGCTCCCGCGCAGCCTGTTGCAACAGTTCACCCAGGTGCAGCAGGTTGGTCAGGCGCCGCTCCGGCAATGTATTACGGCAGACCGTTTCGGCAAGTTGCATCTGTCGCAGCATCTGCTGAAACATGGCCATAAATCCCTTGTTTTGCCAGCTCTCATGCAGTTGCAGCAAGACATCGATATGGGCAGCCCACCGGGTCTCGTCCTGGAAGAGTTGCTCAATTTCTTCATAAGTCCGGTCCAGCACAGGGCCGGCCAGTGCGCGTCGCACCCATTGGCGGTTACCCGGATCGATCACAGCCTGTAGCAGGGTATTCAGGTCTTCTGCCTCGGCGGTCTCGAATACGCTGCCACGCTCCACACAGACCGCATTGACACCACGTGACGCCAGCACCTGGCGCAAGTCTTGTGCTTCATACGAGGTGCGCACCAGCACCGCGATGTCTCCCGGTGCAACGGGGTCCTTGCCCAGCAGGCATTTGCGTTCGCGCCCCTGCCTGATCAGCCGGGCAATTTCGTTGGCAACCGCGTCGTGGCACAGGATGCCCGCCTTCTTCTTGGAATTGCGTATTTCCGTGGCTTTTTCATCTTGATCCATCGGCAGCAGCCACAGGGTGAGTGGTGCCTGTCCGGTTCCGTTTCGAAGCAGCGGACGGTGATCCTTGTCCGCCGCCCTGGCAGGAATGAACGGGATGCTGTCGCCGTAGATGAAGGCAGACTCTTCACGCTGCCCGAAAGTGCTGTTA
>DAOWGA010000008.1 GCA_030637665.1 Lysobacterales bacterium
CAGTTTGATCTTACCGAGACCATCCGCAAGGCAGTCGTTATTCCTGAAAGCACAAGACTGACTCTGCTGTTACGTGATATTCGCTCCAGCAGGAACCATATGGCCATCGAGGTCGATGAGTACGGCGGAGTCTCCGGATTGATCACCATTGAGGATGTCCTGGAAGAAATAGTCGGTGAGATTGACGATGAATACGATGAAGAGGAAGAAGCACTGATCCTGCCCATTGAAGGGAGTCGGTACCAGGTACAGGCCCTGACTCCTATCGATGATCTGAATGACATGTTCGACAGCGATCTCAGCGATGACGATTACGGAACGGTGGGTGGCCTGTTGCTGGCCGAATTTGGCCGCGTGCCCGAGTATGACGACGTTGTTGTACTGGTTGATCGCTTTGAATTTCGTGTCACCCGGGCGGACAACCGGCGCATCATCACGCTGGAAATGAATGTATTGGACTGAAAATCCGGTCGCGATGGCCGAGGCACGCTGCCTGTGCCAGATTATCTTTTGCCTGTCGCTCACCCTGGCCTGGCCGGCACTGCTGCAAGCCGAGGAAACGCCCGCACCCATGGAGGTATGGCTGGTGACCTATGGTCCGGGTGAGATTTCCTGGCAACGTTTTGGTCACAATGCCATCTGGATCCGTGACCAGGAACTGGGGCTCAACCACGTTTTTAATTTCGGTTTTTTTGATTTCGAACAGGAAGCTTTTTTTCGGCGATTCCTGCAGGGAAAACTATTGTATTTTTCAGCGGCACAGCCGGCCGAGCGGGAGTTTTCATATTATATCGATGAGAACCGATCCATCCGCGCCCAAAGGCTGAACCTGTCAGCAGAACAGTCATTGCAGCTGGCGGAATATCTGCTCGGTGAGGTACAGCCCGAGAATCGTGATTACCTGTACGACTATTACACGAATAACTGCTCGACACGTGTCCGCGACGCGATGGACCTGGCTCTTGGTGGTCTACTGGCGGCTGAATATGAGACTACCATCGCGGATCAAACCTGGCGCGATCACACCCGCAGGCTGACTGTCGACGATTTCTGGCTCTATCTTGGCCTGGAAATTCCCCTGGGGCCCGGGATCGACCGAACCATCAGCCGCTGGGATGAATTCTTTATTCCTTCAGAACTGGCCGCGGCAGTGGCCGTAACGGAGATAGCGGCACCTGAAGGCAGCCAGCCATTGGTGCTCGAGGATGTCATTCTTTTCGAGTCTTCTTTGCAACCACCCCCGTCAGGGCCGGAACGCTGGTGGCCCCGCTACCTGCTTCTGAGTATGGCGATGCTCGCTGCAGCCTGGCTGGCATGCCTCCTGCTGCCGGCTGTGACACCGATGCGCCTGGTTCGGGCCTGGTTGCTGCTCGCCGGTCTGGTGGGAGCAGCCCTGTTGTTCTTCTGGTTCTTCACGGATCACCAGATGGCGCGACTAAATCTCAACCTGCTGGTTTTCAATCCCCTGTGGTGGTTCCTCGCTGCGTGGAAGTGGCACAAGCGTGCCGGCATCGTGATGCTGTCCCTGTCGTTGCTGACCCTGATAATGGTGTTGCTGCCGCCCGGGCAGTACACCCTGGATGTGTTGGCGGCATTCCTGCCACTGAATATCGTGTCAGCTGTGCTAATGCTCAGGTACCCATTTCGGCCAGCAAGTCAGCCTGGTGTTCCTGCAGCAGGGGATCGATGATCATATCCAGGTGCCCGCCAAGCACTTCATCAAGCTTGTAAAGCGTCAGGTTCACCCGGTGGTCTGTGACTCTGCCTTGCGGGAAATTGTAGGTTCGGATGCGCTGTGAGCGGTCGCCGCTGCCGACCTGTAAGCGCCTCGATTCAGCCACTTCGGATTGCTGGCGGCTCTGTTCCTGTTCGAGCAGGCGCGCCTGTAGCAAAGCCAGAGCCCGAGCCCGGTTCTTGTGCTGTGACCGTTCATCCTGACATTCGACCACGATCCCGCTGGGCAAATGCGTAATGCGAATAGCCGAATCGGTCTTGTTGACATGTTGTCCTCCCGCACCTGAAGCGCGGAAGGTGTCAGTGCGCAGGTCGGCCGGGTTGATGCTGATTTTCTCTACGCTTTCCACTTCCGGTAAAATTGCAACAGTGCACGCGGAAGTGTGAATCCGGCCCTGGGATTCTGTTTCAGGAACCCTCTGGACACGGTGCGTACCCGACTCGAATTTGAAGCGGGAATAGGCACCCTGTCCCGCAACGCGGACTATGATTTCCTTGAAACCACCATGTTCCCCGAGATTCTGACTGAGAATTTCCATGGACCAGGCTCGCTCCTCGGCGTATTTCTGGTACATGCGGAACAAGTCGCCGGCGAATATTGCCGCTTCGTCCCCGCCGGTGCCAGCCCTGATTTCCAGGAAAATGTTGTTATCGTCGTTTGGGTCTGCGGGCAAAAGCAGCAGTTGCAGCTCCTGCTCCAGTTCTTCGAGCCTGTTGTTAAGCGTTTCCAGCTCTTCAGAAACAATCTGGCGAAGCTCCGGATCCCCTTCGCTCATCATCTGACTCGCTTCATCGATCGCGATCCGGGTCTGTTGCCAATTGCGCCAGGAAAGCACCAGCGGTTCGAGCTGGGCGTATTCCCGGGACAAGTCCCGGTAGCGGTTCTGATCGGAGAAAACCTCAGGCTCCGACAGCAGGAGAGCAATTTCCTCGTGCCTTGCCGAGACTTGCTGAAGCCTGTTGTCAATGGATTCCTTCATGGTTCTTCGTCTTGCCCTTCAGGCCTGAATATCCGGTCGGCCGCCTTCAGTAGATCATAGTCCTGGCTCTCGGCGAGTTCGCGCAGGCGCTTGCTTGGCAGGTGGAGGATGCGGTTGGTCAGTGTGCTCGCCAGTTGCCGAATGACTTCAGCTGGGTCCTGCCCGGCCAGCAGTCTCCGCAACGCCTTTTCTGTCAGCTCTTTTTCATGATCGTGGGATTGTTGGCGGATCCGCTTGAGAGAGCGGGCCGCGCGCAGGCCATACATCCAGCGCATGAATTCATTTACGGCTGCATCCACGTCGGACAGCGCTGATTCAGCCGCCAGGCTTCTCTGATGCATGTTTTCATCAACGACTTGCTGGAGGTCATCAATCGTGTAGAGGTAAACATCCTTTAAACTGGAAACCTCAGGCTCGATATCTCTCGGCACCGCGATATCCACCAGGAACATGGGACGGTGCCGGCGTTTTCTCAGCGCAGATTTAATGTCCTTCCTGCAAATCACCGGATTCGGGCTGGCGGTAGAGCTGATCAGGATATCGGCCTGGGGCAAGGCATCTTCCAGTTTGTCCAGAGTCATGGCCGTTGCATCCAGTTCTGCGGCCAGTTCTTCGGCCTTCTCCCGGCTGCGATTCACGATCAAGAGTTTGGCGATACCCTGTTCGCGCAGATGACGGCCACATAGCTGGACCATTTCTCCGGCGCCCACGAGCACGACGGTTTGTGAACGCAATTCACCGAAAATCTGCCTGGCCAGGACAACAGCGGTATAGGCAACGGAGACCGAGTGATCACTGATTCCGGAAGAAGTTCTGATCGCTTTCGCAGCGGCAAATGTGTGTTGGAACAGTCGGTCCAGTACTTTCCCCATACTGCCGACATCGTGGGCCTGCTGCCAGGCTTCCTTCAGTTGACCGAGGATCTGGGTTTCGCCCAGTACCAGTGAATCGAGACCACTGGCAACACGTATCAGATGGCGTGCAGCCTCTTCACCCTCGTAGCTGTAAAAATGCTCATCGAGTTCACCGGGGGCAATATCATTGGTCCGGTGTACCCAGGCCAGTAAGGCTTCTTTACCTGTCTCGGATGACAGGCAGTAGATTTCCATCCGGTTGCATGTTCCGAGAATGATGACTTCCTCCACACCCGGCATCGCGCGCAGATCCCGGACCCGGCTGGCATATTCCGATCGGGTAATGGCAACCTTTTCCCGAATTTCGATCGGGGCGGTGTGGTGACTGATTCCTATAGTAAAAAGCGGCATGAATAAATGAGTCTCGGACTGCGGGACGATTCTGCCGGTGCAGGCCGTTATTATCAAGTCAGAATGATTTTTTATTGGCAATATGGGATTGGTTCGGCGGCCGCAATTGCGTATGCTTTGTGCCTATGATCAGGGAGTATTCAAGGTTTTCTTTCATGTTCTTCCATTTGTTGGGCGGTTTGCTAATGGTAGCACTGCTTTGCGGGTGTGCGGGCTCTACACAAAGCGCCAGGGATACGATGGGTGGTGAGGCCGTCGAGATGCCACCCCCTTCTCAAGAGCAGGCCGTTGAAGCGATACCTCGAGTCCCCACCAGTGAGGATGTCATGTTCAACGTTTTCGCTGCCGAATTTCTTGGCGGTGAAGGGGATCTCCGTGGTGCGGTCGGATTCTACCTGGAGGCCGCCATGGAATCCGGTGATCCGGATGTCGCCCGTCGGGCGACCCGTGTCGCGATTGCGGCTCAGGCATGGCAACAAGCTGCAATGGCGGCAGATCGCTGGGCCTTGCTGGAGCCGGACAACATCCTGGCGCACGAAAATGCCGCCGCGGCAATGCTGTTGACAGGCGATTACTCGGGTGCCGAGTTACAGGTGGAACGGATTATCGAATTGATGGGAAATTCTACCGAAGCCTGGGTCAAGGTCTCTTCCCTGCTTGCACAGTCCTCAAATCCGGACAAAGCATCTTCTGTGCTGGAAAACGTGCTCGCCCGGCAGGGCGATGTGAACAATGCCAACGCCATGTATGCACAGAGTCAGCTCGCGGTTCGGGAGCGCGATTTAGACAGGGCATACGAGCTGGCTGTGAAAGCCGCTGAACTGGAGCCCGGGCATGCCGAATTTCTCACCTGGGCAGGGCGCCTGGCACTCAACCTTAACAAGACCGGGGCTGGGCTTAAATATATCGAGCGGGCATGGCAGCTGACCCCGGAAGATCATGACCTTGCACTTGCTTATGCGGACCTGTTGGCTCGTACCGGGCAAGCAGACGGGGCACGCCAGGTGATGGAAAGCATGCCGCAGCTGCCTGACGTGATGCTGTCTCGAATACTTTTCGAGCTTGGCGACAAAAAAACCGAGGCTGCAGAGGAGTTGTTCCGGGAATTTTCCGCCATGAAGTTCGATGATCCGCTGGAAAAAGCTTATTACCAGGCGCAGGCGGCCGAGGCCCTGGGTAAAACTCAGCAGGCGATCGACCTCTATGGCCTGATTAAAACCGGGAATAACGCACTCGGCTCGGGAATACGCCGGGCGGAATTGATGGCGCGGGAAGGAGACGTGGCATTGGCCAGGCAGGAACTGGCCTACCTGAGGCTTCAGACCAGCGAACTACTCGTTGAAGAAAGCTGGCTGGCCGAGGCCAGGATTCTGCGCGAAACAGGGGACAGGGAAACAGCGCTGGAGGTGCTGGATCAAGCACTGGATCAGCTTCCGGGCTCTATTCCAGTGCGCTACTCACATGCCTTGCTCGCCG
>DAOWGA010000264.1 GCA_030637665.1 Lysobacterales bacterium
AGCTCCGTTCCCCTTCTTAGACCGGGAAGCCTACCTTGAAAGTGGTTTTTTGCGGTCGCTGCCCCAGGAAATCCGTGACGGGATCGCGCGGCACGGCATTCGCAACAGCCACCTGACAGCCATCGCGCCAACCGGCACCATCAGCCTGCTGGCCAACAATATTTCCAGTGGTATGGAGCCCGTGTTCGACTTCCGGTTCAGCCGGAAAGTGCTAAATAGGGAAGGTGTATACGACAGCTTCGACCTGGAGGATTACGCCTTCCGGCGCTGGCGGAAACAGGTCGATGAGCCCCGGGACCTGCCGGATCAATTTGTTCAAGCCCGCGCATTACCTCCTGCCGCTCATCTGCAGATGCAAGCGGCATTGCAACCCTATGTTGACAGTGCAATCTCGAAAACGATCAATGTGCCGGAAGACTACTCATTCGAGGACTTCCAGGATTTGTATCAGTCCGCTTACCACCACGGCCTGAAAGGGTGTACGACGTTTCGGCCCAATCAGATGACGGGAGAAATCCTGGACTCAGCTACAGATTCCGGACAGGAGATGGGCGGGCCTGATGTGCATTGTTGCACGCTCGAACGCCAGGGTGATTAAGCTGCGTTTTGTGAAATTGGTGATCAGAATCGACATCCGATGTGAAAAATTGTCACCCGGGCGAAAGGAATCCGCTGCCGGTAAACCATGATGCAACATATCCTGCAAACGCTGGGTGGTCTGGGCATGTTCCTTCTCGCCATGCTGGTCATGACAGAAGGCCTGCGCGGATTGGCGGGGGATTCCCTGCACGCCTGGCTGACCCGTTTTACCCGCAGCCCGGGAACCGGTGCGGTGACCGGCACGGTTGTGACCGGCCTGCTGCAATCCTCCAGCGCCACGATTGTTGCAACGGTGGGTTTCGTCGCGGCCGGCCTGCTGACTTTTCCCCAGGCTCTGGGCATCGTGTTGGGCGCCAACGTGGGTACCACGGTCACTGGCTGGCTGGTGGCGATCTTCGGTTTCAAGCTGAAGCTGGGCCTGGCGGTTCTGCCATTGCTCCTGGGCGGTATGCTGCTGCGGATCTTCGGCAAGGGCCGCTGGGCTGAAACCGGCAAGACGGTCGCGGGATTCGGGCTGATTTTCGTTAGCATTGGCTTCATGCAGTCTGGCATGGCTGGTTTCGAAGGCCTGGTCACGCCGTCATCATTCCCCCCCGATACCTTTACGGGGCGTTTGCTGTTGGTAGGAATTGGCATCATCGTGACAATGATCACTCAGTCTTCCAGTGCGGGGGTGGCTATGGCGCTGACCGCGCTTAGCGTAGGCGCGGTCAGCTTTCCCCAGGCCGCAGCCATGGTGATCGGGATGGACGTTGGCACCACGGTCACCGCCGTCATCGCCACCATTGGCAGCTCAGAAGCAGCGAGGCGCACCGGTTTCTCGCATACGATCTATAACCTGTTTACGGCGGTCGCGGCCCTGGCGATACTTTCGCCCTACACCCGCATGCTGGATTCGTTCATGCCGGACTGGCTTGGCGGCAACCCGGAATTTGCCCTGGTGGGTTTCCATACCCTGTTCAACCTCGTCGCGCTGGTGATTGCCTTGCCCCTGGCGGGTGTGTTTGCCTGGATGATGGAGCGCCTGGTGCCGGAACGGGACTCAGGTCTCGCCCGGCGGCTGGACATCCGCCTGCTTCCGGAACCGCAGGCAGCCCGGGCAGCCCTGGATACCACCTTGCAGGAAGAGTTCGACTATATGCTGCGGGGGGTAGACCTGCGTTTGAAAGACGGTATCCTGCCTGCCGATCCGCCACTGAGCGAAGTGCGCCAGGACCTGCGGGATACGCGGGACTTTCTCGGCGAAATGAACCGCGAGGGTCGAGATTACGACCGGGGCCCTGGCCGGCAGCAGATCACCACGGCGACTCACGCACTCGATCATTTGCGGCGCATGTTCCAGCGGATGCAACAGGATGATTGCATTTTCACCTTGCGTAACGAGCTTGGTTTTACTCCCCTTGTGGGAGAATTGAGATCGCTGTGCGGCCGGTTGCGAGAAGCCCTGCCGGAAGGCATCGATGACCTCCTGTATGGCGAATGCATGGAATTTGCCCGCCAGTTACTCGCCGACGCGGAGAA
>DAOWGA010000075.1 GCA_030637665.1 Lysobacterales bacterium
CGTCTTGCCGTGATCAACGTGGCCAATCGTGCCCACGTTTACATGGGGTTTTGTTCGTTCAAATTTTTCTTTGGACATGCCGGTCTCCAAAATATGCAGTCAAGTTCACAAAAAATAAAACCGCTGTTAAAACTCTGGTCAATCTTAAAAACATGGTGCCCACAACTGGACTCGAACCAGTGACCTCTCCCTTACCAAGGGAGTGCTCTACCGCCTGAGCTATGTGGGCCTTTCCTTTCCGCCCATGAATCCCATTAAAACTGGAGCGGGTGATGGGAATCGAACCCACATCATCAGCTTGGAAGGCTGAGGTTCTGCCCTTGAACTACACCCGCCATGTTAAATGAACTGGTTAGCTATATGCTCACAAAACCCAGCCTGGCCTCACGGGCTCAAAAAGCCGTATTCTCTGGCCTTTTCCCGGCCAATAAAACAACGGAGCGACACCGGTCTTTCGACTGTTGTCCTCCGCATTATGTACTTTCTCTCGCCTCTACAATCCCACGTGCAAGATGGTGGAGGGGGGAGGATTCGAACCTCCGAAGGCATAGCCAGCAGATTTACAGTCTGCCCTCGTTGACCGCTTGAGTACCCCTCCGGTACTTCGAACCATGAATCAATCCGGTCGCTCATATACTGCCACCAAGGGCAAGACCGCCGACAAACCGCCATTTTCAGACATTCGCAGGCAAGCCGTCTATTTTCGCCTACAGGGCTTTGTCTGTCAAGAATGAAAATGGTGAAGAATCAGGCCGGATTTCAACCGATGTTCAGTTGTCTTCTTCGTCGAAAAACTCGTCAATCTCGCCACCCTCTGCAGAGGACGTCGTCCCTGATTCAGCTACGGACAGTTCTGTCTCTCCGCCCGGCTTTAAATTTTCCTCCCTGGGCACAACCGAAACCTCCCGGCTCCAACTGCAATCACATCAGGAATGCTTATATCTCAAAATGGACTATTTGCAAAGAATTTTTTTCAATTGTCAGACATTGAAGCGAAAATGCACGACGTCGCCTTCCCTGATGATATAGTTTTTTCCCTCCAGGCGGAGCTTGCCCATTTCTTTGGCGCCCTGCTCCCCACCCAGCGAAACGTAGTCTTCAAAGTCCGTGACTTCCGCGCGAATAAACCCTCGTTCAAAGTCCGTGTGGATGCGGCCCGCAGCCTGCGGGGCTGTTGATCCGGACTTCACGGTCCAGGCGCGAACTTCGCGCTTTCCCGCGGTAAAGAAAGTGAGTAATTCCAACAATGCATATCCAGCCCTGATCACCTGATCAAGACCTGATTCCTGCAAGCCCAGTTCCTGCAGAAATTCCTGCAGATCTTCTTCATCCAGCAGGGCGATTTCCGCCTCGATTTCCGCACTGACCGGCACAACAATGGCGCCTTCGGCTTGCGCTTTTTTGCGTACGATATCCAGGTAGGGATTGGATTCGAATCCATCTTCAGAAACATTAGCCACATACATAACGGGCTTGGTGGTGATCAGGTGAAGATCATGGATCATGGCTTTTTCAGTGTCGTCGAGGCCCGCGCTCCTTGCCCGGTGACCCTCATCAAGACAGGTTCTTAATTTTTCCAGGACCACCATCCGCACTCTGGCTTCTTTTTCATTGGCCTTGATCCGTTTCTCCGTGCGATTGATCGCTCGCTCTACCGACTCGAGGTCAGCAAGTGCGAGTTCCGTATTGATAATCTCAATGTCAGAAAGAGGATCCAGCCTGCCCGCCACGTGAATCACATCATCGTTTTCAAAACAACGCACTACGTGGGCGATCGCATCCGTCTCACGGATATGGGCCAGGAACTGGTTGCCAAGACCTTCTCCTTTCGAGGCGCCCTCCACCAGGCCTGCAATATCAACAAATTCCATTGTGGTCGGCAGCACCTTCTCGGGCTTCACGATGGCCGCCAACGGCCCCAGTCTTGGATCCGGAACTTCAACGACACCGACGTTGGGATCAATGGTGCAGAACGGATAATTCTCCGCCGCTATGCCCGCGCGTGTCAGTGAATTGAACAGGGTCGATTTGCCAACATTGGGCAGGCCGACTATGCCGCATTTAAATCCCATGGATGTATTTTCCGCTAATTGTCAGTGTGCTGTTAGAAACGTGTTGAGCTGCAAAAAAACCTTGTACTGCATCTCACGCCTCGTCAACTGTCGTGTGGAGTTCAGTTTGAGCAGCGGCCAGATTTCCAGCCATCACGTCCCCAATTACACTTTCCGCCGCTGAAATCGCGTGGCTTATCAATATCTGCTCTTCGCGGCGAGGCCGGCTCAACACATAAGGAGTTACCAGGTCTTTAGTACCGGGGTGCCCGATCCCGATCCGCAACCGCAGGAATTCATGATCCTGGGTATGGCGAAAAACATCGCGCAAACCATTATGACCTCCGTGACCACCACCCAGTTTCAGCCTGGCCACGCCCGGTGGCAAATCGAGCTCATCATAAGCAATGAACAGACGCTCACATGGCACTTTGAAGTAATCAAGCACCGCACGCACAGCCTGCCCGCTGTGGTTCATAAATGTCGTGGGCTTGACCAGGATGCAATCCTGCCCATGCAGGACGGCTTTGGCGGCCTCCACATGCAATTTTGACTGTAGCCGGAACACTGCCCCCGATTGGCTGGCGAGCCTGTCCAAAAACCAAAACCCGGCGTTATGCCGGGTTTCAGCGTACTTTTGGCCGGGGTTGCCGAGACCTATAAATACAAAGGGATTGGCCAAAGTATTTCCAACAGCTTATTCGCCGCCTTCTTTCTCGCCTTCTTTCTCGCCTTCTTTCTCGCCTTCTTCAGGCTCAACGCCTTCTTCCGGCTCAGCGCCTTCTTCACCCTCGGCCAGTTCTTCGCCTGCACCCAGTTCGCCTTCAGCAAGAGCAGCTTCGGCTTCTGCAGCGGCTGCCGCACCTGTACCCTGAGATTCCTTGACGTGAATGGCACTGGCAACCTGCACACTGAGCTCCTCGTCAACGGTGAGCGCCGGAATCTCCACGCCTTCAGGCAAGGGTATATCCGCCAACATGACCGAATCACCAGCCTCCATTTCCGAAAGATCGACAGTCAGGTATTCAGGCAGGTCCTTCGGCAGAGCTGCAATTTCGACGTCAGTCACCTGATGCTGGATCACCACACCGGAAGCCTTGCCGGCCGGCGACTCTTCCTCACCCACAAAGTGAATCGGCACCGAAATTTTCAGCACTTCGGCTGCAGAAACACGCATGAAATCGATGTGCATGATCAGCGGCCTGAATGGATGGCGGTGCATATCACGCACGACGACCTGTTGGGCTTTTTTATCGTCGACCTTCAGTTCCAGAATACTGGCATAGAATGCCTCGTTTTCGGTTGCATGCAGCAAATCATTATGCTGCACCGCCAACGAAACAGGTTCTTTGCGACCGCCGTATATGACCGCGGGGACTTTCCCTTCACGACGCAGGCGGCGGCTCGCACCTTTCCCCACATCTTCACGGATTTCCGCGATTATGGTTGTTGTTTCAGACATAGTAACCTCGTTTTAAAAACCGGTAAGCCGGGAAATGGCCGCACAAGCGACCGAATTACCAGACCCGCGACCAGGTCCGGCACCAAGATAAAGCCGGTCATTATACCCCACCAACCACTGGGTTGCGCAAGGCCCAGAAAAACAATTGCCCTGAACAAGCCAGAGCCGTGAGACCGGGGTGATTTGGGGGCTAATCTACATACATTGAACTGACTGATTCACCATGCGCCATGCGGCGTATCGTTTCCGCCATCATCTGCGCTACGCTGAGCTGGCGAATTTTGTCACAACTCTGGGCAGCTTCGCTCAAAGGGATAGTGTCGGTCACGACCAGTTCATCCAATTTTGAATTGCTGATGTTGTCGACGGCAGGGCCCGAAAGCACAGGGTGAACACAGTACGCAACGACTCGTTTGGCGCCTCGCTCCTTTAATGCGCCGGCAGCTGAACACAAGGTCCCAGCCGTGTCGACCATGTCATCAACGAGCACACAGCACTTGCCTTCAATATCTCCGATGACATTCATCACTGTCGAGACATTTGCCCTCGGCCGGCGTTTGTCGATAATCGCCAGATCTGCATCGAGCCGCTTGGCTATTGCCCTGGCTCTCAGAACACCCCCGACATCGGGCGAAACTACGACTATGTCGTTTTTTGGCTGGCGCTGCCAGATATCCGCAAGAACCAGCGGAGAGGCGTATACATTATCCACCGGTATATCAAAGAACCCCTGAATCTGATCAGAATGCAGGTCAATGGTAACGACCCGGTCAGTGCCAACTGCGGATATCATCATCGCGGCGACTTTCGCGGTGATAGGCACACGAGCTGATCGAGGCCGCCTGTCCTGGCGGGCATAACCGAAATAGGGAATAACGGCTGTAACACGAGAGGCGGATGCCCGTTTCATGGCGTCGATCATCACTAGCAATTCCATGAAATTGTCGGCCGCGGGCGCGCAGGTGGCCTGAATCACATAAACATCCCTGCCCCGGACATTCTCCATCACCTCCACCATGACTTCACCGTCGCTGAAACGACCCACGACAGCCTTGCCCATTGAGACGTTAAGTTCATGAGCAATACTGCTCGCCAGGTTGAGGTTCGCATTTCCAGCGAATACCATCATTGTAGAAGTGGCCACTTTTTTGCCCCGTATGTTGTGTTCGGTACAGAAACTGAATTTTCAGTGGCTGGGACGGCAGGACTCGAACCTGCGAATGCGGGGATCAAAACCCCGTGCCTTAACCAGACTTGGCGACGTCCCAGTAGACTGAAATTCAACCTTCATTTACTGGCCGCGAATACCGCCAGATTCCAGCAGCTCATGCAACGGAGATTTGTCGACTCCGCGGACAGCGCGCACATTATATCGGCATTTTATTTGTTCTGCCGCGCTCTTTGCAGACTTTTCATCAGACATCGCAATGAAGATGGCGCTGCCGGTTCCCGTCATCCGCGCATCACCCAGTTCTCGCAGTTCTTCCAGAATTCTCGCGAAGGCTGGAAACCGGCTAATCACCACGGTTTCACAGTCGTTTCTCCCCATGCCTTGCAAGGCCTGCTCGATGCTCAACTTGGCGGAATTTCTTGGCAAGTCCGGATCCGTGAACACATCCCGTGTCGAGATCGGAAATTCCGGCATGACCAGCAGGTAGTGACGCGCTCCCAACTCCAGCGGGAAAAGCTCATCGCCAACCCCTGTTCCCAGCGCAGTGCGGCCCCTGATGAATACCGGCAGGTCGGCTCCCAGTCCAAGGCCGATTGAAGCAAGCTCATTTTCTTCGAGATTGCATTCCCACAGTTTGTTCAGCACCAGCAATACCGTCGCGGCATCGGAGCTTCCACCGCCCAGCCCGGAACCCGCGGGAATTCGTTTTATCACTTCAATCCGGGCCCCCTGGCGAACAGATGTCTCAGCCTGCAACAACGATGCAGCCCTTACAACCAGGTCATCCGTTTCAGCAACCGCGTAGGAAGCGTGCGGCCGGCTGATTTGCGGCCCGTTCAACACTTCGATGCGCACCTCGTCGCCCCAGTCCAGAAACTGGAACAGCGTCTGCAAATCGTGGTACCCATCCTTCCGTCGCCCGGTGACGTGCAGGAACAGATTCAGCTTTGCCGGCGCGGGCCAGGTTGTGACGGTATTATCAATCATCCCTATCCGCATCCGCGCCAAGAGACCACTCACGGACAGCGAACTTGACGGTGTATGAATCCCGGCGGGCGGTCAATTTACGCGGCATGAAAATACCTGCAGCATCAGCATAACTTCCGTACTCGATTACCCAGCCAAACTGGCTCAGGCTCACCAGGCGGCCATGCTCATCGAACTCACGCAGGTCCCAATCGCCCGGCGCCGCAAATCCCCTCACCCACCAGCTCAGGGCATCTACAGGGACTTCCCAGCCAATTTTTTGTTCCACCAATTGGCTGAGCGACGGAGCCCGGTAGATTTCGCCATCCGCGAGTTCAAGGATTGCACCATCCCTGTCAGCATCCAGGCGCCAGGCGCCGCGACCAAGCGCACCGTGAAAATTCATACGGCTGGTTTCGCCATGCCTTTGCCAGTTGATATGTCCACTGCCACCGTCCTGTCCGTCGTTCACGGCAAGCCGGCCATCCAGCACCCACTGATCCAGACTCAGCAACTCGTTGTATCGTGATTCATAAAGCGCAAGCCGTGCGCTCTGATCAGTTTTTGTTTCCGGTATGCTGCTGCAGGCAGCGAGGAACAGGCAGCCGATCAGGCCGGCAACGGATGTGGCGCGCTGAAGGCAGTTCAAAGGCTGACATCCAGACGCTGCAATGTCTCTTTCAGAACGGGATTTTCACTATCGACCTTGAGTGCGTCACGCCAGATGGTTCGCGCCGCCTCCAGTTTACCTCTGACCCAAAGCACCTCTCCCAGGTGTGCGCCAATCTCCGGGTTCTTTTCCAGGACCCATGCCCGGCGTAAAAATTCTTCAGCCTTTCCCAGGCGTCCGCGCCGATAGGAAATCCAGCCCATGCTGTCGACGATGGCAGCCTCTTCAGGTTGCAGTATGTAAGCCTGACGGATGAGGGCTTCCGCTTCTTCGTAACGTTCGGTCTGGTCTGCCAGCGTGTACCCCAGCGCATTGAGCGCCGCCGCATTTTCCGGCTGTTCCGAA
>DAOWGA010000288.1 GCA_030637665.1 Lysobacterales bacterium
GCCCAGACCGGCACCGGCAAAACCGCCGGCTTCACGCTGCCTTTACTGCAGCGCCTGGGTGAAAACCCCCACACTGGCGCTCATCGCCCGATCCGGGCCCTGGTTCTTACCCCGACCCGTGAACTGGCTGCCCAGGTGGGCGAAAGCATAGAAATTTACGGCCGTCACCTGCCGCTGCGCTCTACCGTGATTTTCGGCGGAGTCAAGATCAACCCGCAGAAAGATAAACTGCGCCAGGGAGTCGATATCCTGGTGGCCACACCGGGCAGGCTGCTGGACCATATCAGTCAGCGCACGGTCGATCTGTCACAGGTCGAAATCCTGGTGCTGGATGAAGCCGACCGGATGCTCGATATGGGCTTTGTCAACGATATCCGCAAACTGCTGGCGCTGATGCCGGCAAACGGGGTGCGCCAGAACCTGCTGTTCTCGGCGACTTTTTCCCGCGAGATCAAGCAGCTTGCTGATCGCTTGCTGGACCACCCCGAACTGATCGAAGTAGCGCGCTGCAAAACAACCGCTGAGCGGATCGCTCAGGTGGTGCATCCGGTGGACAAACGTCGCAAGCGTGAATTGTTGAGCCACATGATCGGTTCCAACAACTGGCGACAGGTGCTGGTGTTTACGCGCACCAAGCACGGCGCCAACCGCCTGGCCCAGCAATTGGAGCGGGACGGCCTGAGCGCCGCCGCCATCCACGGCAACAAGACCCAGGGCGCTCGCACGCGTGCGCTGGCCGAGTTCAAGAGTGGCGCCGTGCGGGTGCTGGTCGCAACCGACATCGCAGCCCGTGGTCTGGACATCGATCAACTGCCGCATGTGGTCAACTTTGAACTGCCCAACGTTCCGGAAGACTATGTGCACCGCATTGGCCGTACCGGCCGTGCCGGCATGGAAGGCGAAGCGGTCTCGCTGGTATGCGTCGATGAGCACAAGTTGTTGCGCGATATCGAAAAGCTGTTGCAGCGCAAAATTCCGAGCGTAACCCTCGAGGGCTATGAGCCGGATCCCGGCATCCGGGCCGAAGCGATTCAGAATGGACGTAATGGTGGTGGCCGCTCACAGCAGCGGAACCAGTCAGGTCGCCGCAAGCAAGGCAACCCGCAGTCAAAACCAAGGAATTGGCAGTCACGTTCCCGCAGGGGGCAGTCAAGGGTAGCTTGACTCATTGTTATGAAATAAACCTCAGCTAGACTTGCTATATTTCAAGAAATTGAGTTAAATGAAGTGAAATAGTCACTTATATCATATTTTTGAGATATAAAACTGCGTTAGTATGCCTAACGCAGTTTTCGAGATATAGCATGTCAAGAAGTGGAAGTTTTCGCAGAACACTAAAGGGTTACACGGCTTTTTACCCCGACCCGTTGCCTCCGAATCCGGGAATCCGTATCGAAGGCGACCTTGGCCTGCTGTTGTCACAGGCGGACCAGGCTCTTGGTGCAATCAATACCGTCGCCAGCGTGCTGCCAAACCCTGAGCTGTTCGTCGGCATGTTCACCCAGAAAGAGGCGCTGCTCAGTTCACAGATTGAGGGCACACAGTCCTCCCTGGTCGACGTGCTTGGCGCCGATGAAGATCAGGAACCCACCGTAGATGTGGGTGAAGTCGTTAATTACGTCCGCGCCATGCATTACGGCCTCGACCGCCTGCGCGAGGATGACTTTCCGATGTCTTTACGCTTGCTGCGGGAGATCCATGGGGTGCTCATGCAGCAAGTCCGTGGTGGAAAACCAGCTCTGACACCTGGTGAATTCCGCAACTCGCAGAATTGGATCGGAGGTTCAAATCTCCAAAATGCACGCTATGTGCCACCACCGGATGAGGAAATGAAGTCCGCACTGGGTAAGCTCGAGGATTACCTGCATCAGGGTGACGATCTGCCTGTGCTGGTTAAATGTGCATTGGTTCACTACCAGTTTGAGACCATCCATCCGTTCAACGATGGTAATGGGCGTCTGGGCCGTTTATTGATCACATTCTATCTGGTTTGGCGAGGAGTACTGGACGAACCTATGCTTTACTTGAGCGCCTACCTCAAGGCCCACCAGCAGGAGTACTATGACCGGCTGACACAAGTGCGCGTGGATGGCAATTTCGAGGCTTGGGTGCGCTTCTTTCTGGAAGGGATCGTAACTGTTTCGGAGCAGGTGATCAGCACGACCCGCCGCATACAACGCCTGGAACGAGTAGACACAGACCGGCTGATAGAGTCGCCGATCGGCCCGAAAGGCCTGATGTTGATGCGGCTGTTGATTCGTCAGCCAGTGGTGCGCGTCAAAGACGTGCAAAAAGCACTCTTCATCAGTTACAACAATGCCAATGCATTGATTACCGGTGCGCTGGAGCTTGGCATACTCGAACAGACCTCGTCAGTGCGCCGTAATCGAAAATTCCAGTACCGCGAATACATTGCAATCCTTGCGGAAGGGACGGAATTAAATATCGATTAAGGCTCGGGTTCAACACCAGGCAACGGATTCCCCACAGCCCCTGAAGGTGGAGATATCCCCAGGTAGGCGCTGATCGTGGGCGCCACATCCCGCGGGGCGACGCGCTGGTCGACTTTTCCATGCCCGATTCGCGGGCCGGCCAGCATGATCGGCACGTGGCTGTCGTAGTTATAAGGCGAGCCGTGCATCGCAGTGTCACCGTCCGGGGTGGAGCTCAGGTACCAGAATGGATCCTGTACGACGATCACGTTTCCTGACCGGGTTGGATGAAAGCCGGTTTCCACGCGCCTCGCTGCAAGCGTGTCGGGGACACGGCCGGTCAAAATATCGGTTTTCGTCAACGCCAGTGAAAAACCCGGTATTTGCACAATCTCCGCGGCCAGCGCCCGTTCCACTTCC
>DAOWGA010000335.1 GCA_030637665.1 Lysobacterales bacterium
GGCGATCCTGCTGTCGCTTCCAGCTTTTGCCCAGTCTGAAAAAAGCACAAAGTCTGCTTACGATGCAGACAACGCCCTGGAAATCTCGCAGGCTGCGGTAGCAAGCAAGCTGCAGGATTACAAGTTTTATGATAGCCAGGGGAGCCCGGTAAGCCTTTCGAAATACCAGGGCAGACCACTGCTGATCAGCATGATTTTCACTTCCTGTCACCACGTTTGCCCGGCCATTACACGGCACCTTGCCGCTGCGGTCGATGCAGCCAGGGAAGTGCTGGAGGAGGACAGCTTCCAGGTCATCACGGTGGGATTCGATACGGCGGTTGATACGCCGGATGCGATGCGGATGTTTGCGGCCAGGCAGAATGTCGATGACCCGAATTGGGATTTTCTCAGTGCATCGGCCGTTACCGTGAGTGAGTTGGTGGAGAACATTGGATTCGTTTATTTCCCATCGCCGCGCGGTTTCGACCATATCAACCAGGTAACCGTGGTCGATCGGGATGGTGTCGTATACCGTCAGGTATACGGTGCGGCATTCGAGTTGCCGTGGCTGATTGAGCCGCTCAAAGAACTGGTGTTCAACCGTCCGCAGCCCGGCAGTCACCTGCTAAGCGATCTGGTGGGACGGATCAAGCTGTTTTGTACGGTATATGACCCGAATACCGGCCGTTACAAGTTCGATTATTCACTCTTTGTCGGGATTGGTGTGGGGACAGTAATCGTACTGGCCATAGCCGTCTGGCTGCTGCTGGAAATACGGCGTGCGCGGCGCAGCAAGAAGGGCCCCGATATTGCTTAAACTGCTTCAACGGGCCGGGCAGGCGCTTTTTGAGCCGCTCAGAGCTATCCTGGATCGTGGCTTCGGACCTGCACTGAATCCTCTGAACTCCCTGGGCGCCCTGACCATCTATTTCTTCTGGATCGTACTGGTCAGCGGCATCTGGCTGTTCATTTTTTTCAAAACCAGCGTCTCGGGCGCCTACGAGTCGGTCGAATACCTGACCCATGAGCAGTGGTACCTGGGTGGCGTGATGCGCAGCCTCCACCGTTACGCTTCGGATGCGGCCATCATCACCCTGGCCCTGCACATGCTCAAGGAATTCGTATATGACCGCCACAGGGGTAATCGCTGGTTCAGTTGGGTCACCGGTGTTCCCTTGTTATGGCTGACGATTCCGCTGGGTATCACCGGTTACTGGCTGGTGTGGGATCAGTTGGCCTGGTATGTGGCCCTGACCTCCGCGGAACTGCTGGATTGGCTGCCGATTTTCAGTGAATCCATGGCGCGCAATTTCCTCAGTAGCGATGTGCTAAGCGACCGCTTTTTCACCTTGATGGCCTTTTTGCACCTGATCGGCCTGCCCCTGTTTCTTGTATTTGGCATCTGGCTCCATGTCCTGCGTATCAACGGGCCGCGGATCAATCCGCCGCGGGCGCTGATGGCGGGTAGCCTGGTGGCAATGACCGTGCTTTCGATTGCCTATCCGGCGCTAAGTCAGGGTGAAGTGGACATGACGCAGGTGCCCGAGAGCCTTGGACTCGACTGGTATTACCTGCTGGTTTACCCGCTGTTGAAAGCCTGGTCGCCTGGCTGGGTCTGGGGTCTGTTAACCGGTGTCAGCCTGCTGCTGTGCATGGTGCCATGGATTCCGCCACAAAAAGCTCAAGCGGTAGCCGAGGTTGACCTCGACAACTGCAATGGCTGCCAACGCTGTGCTGACGACTGCCCGTTCAGCGCCATCACCATGATGGAGCGCAGCGATGGCAAGGCGTATGAGTCTGAAGCCGTGGTCGATCCATCGCTGTGCCTGAGTTGTGGTTTGTGCGTGGGATCCTGCCCAACCGCTACGCCTTTCAGGCGCCATACCGCCTTGTCACCTGGAATCGATATGCCGGATCTGAGCGCGTCCATGCTGCGCGAGCGTTTGCTGGAGGTTTCAGAGAAACTGCAGGGCCATCGCCGGGTGATTGTGTTTACCTGCCAGGACAACGCCAGGGCGATAAAAATCAGATCGAAGCTGAATGACAATGAGACCGCCGCTGTCGATATCATCTGTGCAGCGCAATTGCCACCTTCCTTCATCGATTTCATACTCAGCCGCAAGTTGGCGGACGCGGTCGTCCTGGCCGGTTGTGCCGGTGGTAACTGCCAGTACCGCTTCGGTGTTGAATGGACCGAACAGCGTATAGCCCGTGAACGCGACCCCCGCCTGCGCAAGCGGGTAGATGCTGATCGCATAGCGCTGGCGTGGCTGGAGCCGTGGTCAAACCATGGGGATACGTCTGCAGTAGTTGCTGCCTTGCGGGAATCTCTGCCGCAGCCTGAGGCAGTCGCTACATTGCCGGAACGCGACTCCGGCCGAAGTAAGCCCTGGAAAATACCTGTCACGGCGGTGGCTTATGCCCTGTTTGCGGTTCTCGTGGGCTGGTTGTCTGTCTGGCCAAGGTTCCAGTTGATAAACGAGGGCCAGGCCATGGTGTCGGTCTCCTTTTCACACGCCGGCCAGCGCATCGGGGAATGTCGCAGGCTCACCCAGCAGGAACTGGACAAACTGCCGCCAAATATGCGCAAACTGGACGATTGTCCGCGCCAACGCCTGCCTGTCCGGGTGGTTTTCAGCTCGGATGACAACATGCTCTACGAGGCCGTCCTGCAGCCCTCCGGCTTTTGGAATGACGGTGAAAGCAGCGTATACCGACGACTGGCGCTGCCAGCCGGCAAGAAGCGTCTGTTTATCGGTATGATTGATTCCAGTCGCAGTGAAGGGTTTGATTATTCACTGGAGCAGGAGATTGACCTCATGCCCGGACAGCACCTGGTGGTCAATTTCGACGGCACACAACAGAAATTTATTTTCAAGCAGGAATGACTATGACGCTGCTTAGATGGAAACCCTCCTATTCTCTTGGAATTCCTTCGGTGGATCTTGAACACCGTGAGATGATCGAAATGATCAATGGTGTATACGCAAGCCTGGAAGATAATGCCGGTCCGGATCGGGTTGAGGCCGCGCTTGAAGATATCTATGCGGGCATTGCTGCACATTTTGCGCTGGAAGAACGTCACATGCGCGAGGCCCGCTATGAAGAATTCGCAGACCACAAGGACCAGCACGAAGACCTTCTGGACCAGATACGCGACATGATGGATGAGTATGTTGAAAATCCGGAGTCCGGACGTGAAAACCTGCAGAAAAGTCTTTCAGACTGGTTCGGCAAACATTTCGCTACCTTCGACGCCCGCCTGCACGATCATCTCGGCGACCACGGCTAGCAGCCTGTCGGACGACCTTCGGCCAGGAGCAGCCTTCGTTACTCGTGTTCCAAAGAAGGTTTTGCGGTTGCTTTTACAATATAGCGTTTCGGCGCATGCCCAA
>DAOWGA010000277.1 GCA_030637665.1 Lysobacterales bacterium
GAAAAGCAACTGCCAGTTCAGGGTCAAATCTGGCCAGTGCATTTTGCCGGGCAAAAAAAGTTGCCTTGTCGTGATTCACGGAATTGAGCGTTTGCTTGACCCGGTTTGCGGCACCTTTTACAAAACTTTCTGCAAACGGATCCTGCGTCCAGTCTTCGGCCAGGTTTTCGAGCAGCGCACCGTCCATCTGGATTTTCTCTACGGGATAATCTTCCACCGCGATGATGTCATTGTGAGTTCCCCCCGCGCTTTTGAGCGGCAGGTTCTGCCGGCCTCTGGACCGGGTATTCAGAAAAGCAATGAAATCCAGCGGCCTTTGGTAAGCGGCTCCGGCCAGATCCATTTTGTCTTTGACCTCTTTGCGGGCCTGCGTTGAAGACTGCTCCCAGGCGGCCTGCACCAGGGGATCGCTGGAGAGCCACAGTCCATTGGTTGGTGGCCTCACCCAACGATTGCTGTGCACCACGAACAAGGGAGTCACCAGGTCACCGAAAGTTACCGGCGGTGAGTCCATCATCGCTTCTGTGTCCGGATAGGAATAGACATTGAAATCAATGGTGATAACACTGGGAATCTGCTCTGTCGCAAGAATGGGACGGCTGTAGATTCCCCTTTCCCTGTCCCACATGATGATGTGTGGTGACAACAGAACCGTATCCGGCGGCAGTTCCTTCTGTAATTCGCGATACAAAGTCATCACGTAATAATTGGACTTGGCGATGACTGATTTCGCAATGCGGGTGGTTGCCTTTTTTGTGCGATTGGCAGGCGGCACCTCGCCCCCGATCGCATTTATCGAAAAAGCATGGAAATAGGATTGCTCGGCATCGGCATGAATGATGGCCGGATAACGAATCACGACCATCGCGTCAGCCTTTGACAGACTGTAGTCGAGAACCGAAACATTTTCCTCGTGCTGGTATACGGAAGTCTTCTTTCCACGCGCCGTTCCTGCGCACGCCGAAATCAGAACGGTCGCAAACAACAAAACGATCCATGATTTGAAACGGAACGGTGAGTCCACCATCACTCCTGGCTCAGACAAAGATTTCCAAAGGTTGTGAATTATTCCGCATTGGGGAGAGATTTGGAAATCTAATTCCCTGATACGGTCCTATTTCCGGTATACCCGGGACAGTCGCCCGGTCAATCCGGCCAGCAATTCGTAGCCAATCGTACCGGCGCTGGATGCCACTTCGTTGATACTCAGATTCGTCCCCCAGAGTTCGACGGAGTCGCCGATTTCCGCTCCGCGATGATACGTCAGGTCAACCGAAATCATGTCCATGGAAACCCGTCCCGCCAGTGGTACGCGCGCGCCATTCACCAGCACCGGGGTGCCGCCGGGCGCGTGTCTCGGATAACCGTCACCATAACCGATTGCGATAATGCCGACTCTTGACTGCCTTTGGGCTACCCAATCGAGGCCATACCCTACCCCGTCTCCGGGAGCGACTTCCCGGATGGCGATGATTTCTGAAGCCAGGGTCATGGCGGGAAGCAGCCCTTCATTGTTTTTCTCCGCCGTCGCAAACGGGCTGTTGCCATAGAGCATGTACCCGGGCCGGTTCCACTGTGCGTGAGATTCCGGCCAGGCCATGATCGCTGCTGAATTTGCGATGCTCAGGGGAAGCTTGTGTTTTGCAGCAATGGAACTGAGTCTGCTCACCTGCTGTTTTGTTACCGGGCTGGCAAGCTCATCGGCACAGGCCAGTTGGGTGCACAGGACCAGATCCGGCTGAATATTGCCGGACGCAGACAGGGCCTCGCAGGCGCTTTCAGCTTCTTCCGGTTCCAGTCCAAGGCGGTGCATGCCCGTTTCCACCTTGAGCCATGCCCTGACCGGCCGGGTGGACTTTGAAGACAGTACCCGGTCAATTTGTTGACGATTGTTCAACATCAACCAGAAATCCCTGGCAGCCGCTTCGCCGATATTTTCGTCGCCCAGGGTTCCCTGCAGGATCAGGATCGGCTGCGTGATGCCCGCATCGCGTAACTGCACCGCCTCTTCGAAAAATGCGACAGCGAATGCCGGGGCCTCATCTTGCAGCGCCCGTGCTACCTCTACCGCCCCGTGGCCATAGGCATTGGCCTTGATCACTGCAACATTCTGTGAACCTGGCGCGAGCCGGCAGGCGGTTCTGAAGTTTTCCGCGATGGCGTTCAGCCGGACAATTGCTGACGTAGGGCGCATATAATCCAAGTATACAGATGATTGATCGGGGCACGAATTTTTGTATCATATTGCTCCACACAATGAACCAGGTCCGGCATGTACCCGGTAAAAACGGAGAGTTTGATGAGAATTGAAAGTTATGTAGGCGGCGCCTGGACACCGGGCCAGGGCGAAGGAGTAGAAGTCCGCAACGCGATCACCGGCGATCCGATCGGTATCGTCGACAGCAGCGGCATTGATTTCGCGGACGTGCTCCGCCATGGACGGAATGCCGGCGGCAAGGCACTTCGCGCCATGACCATCCATGACAGGGCGAATATGCTCAAGGCCCTGGCCAAGCACCTGCTGGAAAAGAAAGAAAAGTTCTATGAAATCTCAGCAATGACCGGCGCCACCCGTGGCGACAGCTGGGTGGATATCGAGGGTGGAATCGGCACTGTATTCAGTTACTCCGGCATCGCGCAGCGCGAACTGCCCAATGAAACTTTCTGCGTCGAGGGCGGGGTGGAACGGTTGTCGGCAAAAGGCACATTCGTGGGCCGCCATATACTGGTTCCGAAAGAAGGTGTCTCGGTCCATATCAACGCCTTCAACTTCCCCTGCTGGGGCATGCTGGAAAAGATCGCCCCCAGCCTGGTTGCCGGTGTGCCCGTGGTGGTGAAACCGGCAACCGTATCGTCCTATCTCACCGAAGCCATGGTCAGGGAAATCATCGATTCAGGCATCATGCCCGAAGGTTCGATCCAGTTGATTTGTGGGGGCGTAGGTGATCTTTTCGAACATCTCACCGAACAGGACGCGGTGACCTTCACCGGCTCTGCATCAACCGGAAGGATGCTGAAATCACATCCCAACATCCTGGAAAACAGCATCCCCTTCAACATGGAAGCAGATTCTCTGAACTGTTCGATCCTGGGTGTAAAGGTCAAGCCCGACACCCCCGAGTTCAAGCTGTTCATCAAGGGCGTGGCGCAGGAAATGACCGTCAAGGCCGGCCAGAAGTGCACCGCCATCCGGCGCGCGATCGTACCGAGGATTCAAGTTGACGCCGTGACCGCAGCGTTGAAAGCCCGGCTGGACAAGACCGTCATGGGTGATCCCGCAGTCGAGGGCGTGCGCATGGGCTCCCTGGTCGGTACAGATCAATGCGAGGACGTGTGGCAAAGTGTGGAAAAACTGGCCCAATCCTGCGATATCCTGCACGGCGGCAGCCGGGATTTCGAAGTGGTCGGGGCGGACCCGGAAAAAGGCGCCTTCTTCCCCGCCACCCTGCTCTACTGCGACGACCCGTTTGCAAACGAAGTACCGCATAGCGTGGAGGCCTTCGGCCCGGTCAGTACCCTGATGCCCTATGGTGATACAGAGGAAGCTATCGAACTGGCCAAACTCGGCCGCGGCAGCCTGGTCGGATCCCTGGTCACCGCCGATGACGAGGAGGCGGCCCGCATCGTGCTGGGCACAGCCGCTTACCATGGCCGAATCCTGGTGCTGAACAGCGATTGTGCAGCCGAATCCACTGGTCACGGATCACCGCTGGCGCCGTTGGTGCACGGTGGCCCCGGCCGCGCTGGTGGCGGCGAGGAACTGGGCGGCAGCCGCGCTATCAAGCACTACATGCAGCGCACGGCCATACAAGGCTCACCCACCACTCTGACGGCCATCACCCGCCAATTCACGGTCGGATC
>DAOWGA010000330.1 GCA_030637665.1 Lysobacterales bacterium
AAACAGATGCCGGCAGGGAGCGCGGAGGCCGAGGACCTGGACCTGGTGATCCAGGAGCCCAAGCGCTGTGCCGCCATCATCAGGCGAGTAATGGATTTTGCCCGCGAAAAAACACCGGAGAAGAAATTTTCCGACATCAATGAACTGATGAGCGAAACTGCCCGCCTGATCGAACAGTCAGCGCAACTCGAAGATATTGATATCATAATGGACCTCGATGAAGATTTACCCGCCATCTGGATTGACGAGGACCTGATCAGGCAGGTGTTCATGAATGTGCTGGTCAATGCGCAACACGCCATCGAGGGTAAGGGCAGCATCACCATTCGAACTCGCTACTGTCCCGAACACAGGCCGGCTGAGGCGGGCGCCGGGATCGTTCCGATGGTCCGGGTCACCGTGACGGACACAGGCTGTGGCATAGCGGAAGCGGACCTGCAGCGAATTTTCGACCCCTTCTTCACCACCAAGGGAGTCGGCAAGGGCACCGGCCTGGGCCTGTCCGTCAGCCATGGCACGGTGCGCGCGCATGGTGGAGAATTCGAGGTGGAAAGCACCGTGGGGGAGGGCTCGCGATTCCGCATCTACCTTCCGGTCGGAGCAGCCGATGCCAGTAACAATGGGAGTAAGGAATGAACGGGCGAATATTGATCGTTGACGACGAAGAAATCGTCATCAGGAGTTGCCTGCGCATCCTCGCTGCGGATGGCTATGAGGTCGATACTTCCAGAGATGGCCTGGACGCCCTGAGGAAAGTCCATGAGAAAAACTACGATGTGCTGATCCTCGACATCAAGATGCCGAAAATGGACGGCATGGAGGTGCTGCAGCGGGTCAAAGAGGCCAAGCCCGATATCGACGTCATCATGATCACCGGCCTGCACGATATCGAAACCGCCGTGCAGGCCATGAAGATGGGCGCTTTCGACTACCTGCCCAAGCCCTTTGAGCCCGAAGAATTCCAGATAGTGGTGGCCAGGGCTTTTGAGCGCCGGCGCCTGATGCAGGAAAATATCTCGCTGAAAAGCGAGGTCAGCGCCAAGTACCGTTTTGATAACATCATCGGCGCCAGCCCCCCGATGCAGAGCGTCTATCGCCTGATCGCGCGTTGCGCCCCCACCAACAGCACCGTGATGCTCAGGGGAGACAGCGGAACCGGCAAAGAGCTGATTGCCCGCGCCATTCATTACAACAGCTTGCGCAAGGACAAGTCCTTTGTAACGGTCGATTGCACCTCACTGAGCGAGAATTTGCTCGAAAGCGAGCTGTTCGGACACGTCAAGGGTTCCTTCACCGGCGCCGTGAGCGATAAAAGAGGCCTGTTCCAGACAGCCGATGGCGGCACCCTGTTTCTGGATGAGATCGGCAATATTTCTCTTTCAACACAGGCCAAACTCCTGCGTTTTATCGAGGAGCGGGAATTCAAATCAGTCGGGGACACGCGCATGAAGAGCGTCAACATCAGGCTGATCACCGCGACCAATAAAAACCTGGAAGAGATGGTCGCCGACGGAACATTCCGCGACGATCTTTATTACCGGATCAACATTTTTCCAATCGAGATCCCACCGCTGCGTGACCGCCGGGATGATATTCCGGCCCTGGCATTCCATTTTCTGAACCAGTTCAGCAAGGAGATGGACAACAAGGTCAGCGAGTTTTCAGCCGGCGCAATGAACCTGCTGATGAACCATGACTGGCCCGGCAACGTGCGCGAACTGGAGAACGTGATTCACCGGGCCGTGATTCTGGCCAATGATGAAGTCATCCGCCAGGGCCACCTGGTCAATCTCATCGACATGCTGCCGCGCATCGACCTGGATGTGCCCAGAACCAGCGAGGAACTCAAGCACATCAAGAAAATAGCGCGCAAGAAGTCGGTGGAGAATGTCGAAAAACATTTCGTGCTCGGGGCGCTGAAGAGAAATGGCTGGAACGTGACCCGCAGCGCCGAGCAAACCGGGATGCAGCGCAGCAATTTCCAGGCGCTGATGAAGAAATACGACATCCGTATTCGCGGCATAGAGCAGAATGGAACGGAAGAAGACTCCGGTTAACCCGAAGTCTTCTGGTTTGCCCGCATCCTTGTGGAGTAGACGGGCCTGGTCCCCCAAGCAAAATGGTTGACTAGTGATCCCCGTCTTCTGCGTAACCGGTGAACATTTCCTTGTAGTGCGTTGATGGTTTCCTGCCCAGTACGCCCATGTAGGCGTGGACCAGGATAAAGACCACGAACAGGATGAACACCAGCATGTGAATGGTGCTCACCACGCGGATGCCCCCCGCCAGCGCGATCCAGCTTTCGAATCGTTTCACGTCCCACATCATCAGACCGGTAACGATCTGAATGGGGCCGCTGATCATCATGATGACCTGGTAGGTCAGTCTCTGCATCGGGTTGAACTTGTCGTGGGGCTGAACGTTATGCGGGCGCTTTTCACCCCTGAAGATTCCGTAGCTGTAATAAACTGCCTGGCGGTAGTAATTATTGAAAAAATCCTTGGCATTCAGTACGGCATGATAGTTACTGATACGATCTGAGGTCAGGTAGTAACCCAGCCACAGGAAGTAATTGGCGATGATCACGAAGCCGATCCAGTTGTGCACATTGAGGGCTGATTCAAAGGTCATCACGCTGAACAGGTCTGCGTATCGAATCTGGACGCCGGTCAGCATCAACAGTACGAATCCCAGCGCATTGATCCAGTGCCAGATACGCACTGGCAGCGGATGCAGATAAGTCTGGCCGACATGGGTCTGGTTTGCTTGCATCGCTTGCATTTCGATACTCCTGCTTATTGATTTCTTTTCAGTATTTTGCCAACCGCGATGTGACCGACGGGAACTGCCAGCCCGGCAATAATCCCGAGGATCAGCAAGCCGTCCAGCAGCTTGATCCGGGTGCCGCCCGCGGCGTAGAAGTTACCGACGGTGTCGACCGAAATGACCGAGGTCAGGACGTCTCTGTCGGCTTCATAGCGCTGCTTGCGGCCATCCGGCCGGGTAATGGAGACGGTGACATTCTGGAATGCGCTCGAGCCCTTCTGGTGGCAGCTGTCGCATTCCCTTACGGCGGAACCCTTGATGGCCAGGCGGTGTGCATCGGCGCCGGTGCTGACTTCCATCCGTCCGCGCAGCGTCACATCCGTTGCCTGTCCTTCCTGGCTGGTCCGGCGTACCAGCTTCCACAGCTCCAGCGGATCCAGATCGTCACTGGACTGGTCGATATCCTCCAGGCGTTGCTGGAACACGGCTTGATTTTCTTGCTGGCCGACAGGAACCTGGGTCAGCTTGTCATATAGCTGCAGGTCGATGCGGCGCTCCGCCATCGGTGCGTGGCAGGCTGCGCAGGAAACTATTTCCAGGTGGTGCCCGGCATTGGGTAACCATTTCTCGTGGGCCAGGGCGGCCCCGTCGTGGCAGCTCAGGCAGGTGGACTGCACCAGTTCGCCCGCCGCCACGGCTTTTACGTCATGCGCCTGGTGGCAGTCGGCGCAAATCGGAGCCTGTATGTGGCTGGCCCGGATCACGTTGCCGTTGGTCCTGGCCTCGCCGTGCACGCTTTGCGCATAGGCTTCGAAAATGTTTTCGTGGCAGGTCTTGCATGACTGACCGGTGACCGGTTCGTACAAAGCCTGTGATTTGACCGCGTGCGCGCTGTGGCAATCGGTGCATACCGGCGCCGCGTGATCGCCGTCAGTGACCAGGTTGGCGTGGATGCTGCCCTCGTACTGCTGCGCTTTCGCTGCGTGGCAGTTGCCGCAGACCTGGTTCATGGCGAGTGAATAGTCGCGCTCGCTGGCGATGGCTACCTTGGTTTTCGGGTGTTTCCTGTTGGCGATGTCCTGGTGGCAACCGGTGCAGCCGATTTTACTGTGTGCCGAATCCGCGAAATCAGCAACAGCTACGTGCAAAGAGAGTTTCCCGCCGTCTTCCATGGATTTTTTCAAATTCCTGGAATGACATTTCAGGCACTTCGCATCACCGTCAGACATGGCGCCATCAGCGATGTTGGCGAACGCCGGCATGGATGCCAGCGTGAAAGCCATCATCATGCCGCAGGCGAGCAGGGCAGCGAGTCCAGACACTGATTGGTGGTCTTTCCTGCTGCCTCTGCTGCTGTTGGTAGACATAATCAAATTCCTCCTTTCCTGCGCCTTCAGCCGGCTACGCTGCCCGCTTTCAGCTGGAACTGTTCTTCTTTTGGTACGCTTCGTAAGCCAGCTTGGCGAACATGTAGAAGCCGACAGCCGGAAGCGCGATTATGTAGGCCAGTGCAATGAACGGCGCCGCGAAGAACAGGCCGACATTCTTGGCGAATTTGCCGGTCGCTCTCAAAGCGCTGGTCTTTGCTTCCGCCATCACTTCGACGGGTGCTTCAGGCTCATTGGCGGCCCGGGGTTCTTCAACCGGTTCCTGCAGGGCTTTGAGCGTGATGCTCTCAATGATTTCCGGGGTGAGCGGTTTGCGAACAAATCCGCTGACACCCAGCACAGAGGCCCTGGCCTCGTTTTCTTCGGTGCCGTAGCCCGTGATCACAACAACCGGTGTCCAGGGGCACTGCGCCTTGATCCGCTCGGCCACTTCGATGCCATCCATACCCGGCATCTTGATGTCGGTGAAGACAAGGTCGTATTCCTTGGATTCGATGTCCTTCAGGGCTTCCTCACCGCTCAGCGCGGTGCTGACTTCATAGCCTTTTTCGGACAGAACCCGGTCGAAACTGCGTCCGACCACTGCGTCATCGTCAATGACCAGTACTTGTGGTTTGATGTTCATGATTTACCTCCTGATCTCACTTAATGTGTAAAGCTTGCTTTGTCGGGCTGCTGCGCAGCGAGGCTTTCGGCCTCCCGGTTTTCCCGGTCGCTGTGCAGGGCCCAGCGTTTCTGGTTCATGGCGTCATTTGCCGCCTTGATAACTTCATCCGGACCCACTGGCTTGGCAAGGTAGTTGTATGCCCCCAGCCTGACCGCCTCCTTGGCGGACTCGATGGTCGGGTAGCCGGTGATCACGACGACTTCGCTGTCGGGCCAACGATCCTTGATGGTTTTAAGTACTTCCATCCCATCCAGGTCCGGCATGCGAATGTCGAGCAGGATGACGTCGAATGGCTGCTGTTCCATGACCTTTAAGGCCTCGATTCCATCTTCTGCTACCTGCGCATTGCAATCGACGCTCTGCAGGCTCCTGAGATGGCTGAGGCGTACCACTTCTTCATCGTCTACGATGAGAATGTTGGCCGTGTTGTTCATGTAAGCACCTCGATTGATTGTTTCACCCTAAGAGATGCAACTTACGTGCCAGAAATGGCCAGGAAGGGATTCAGTAAATTAAAATCAATAAAAACAGTTAGATATGGTCAGGAATGGACAATTAC
>DAOWGA010000334.1 GCA_030637665.1 Lysobacterales bacterium
CATTACTTCCACCGCCAGTTCTTTCGTGACATCGATATCAGCGGGTTCGACCAGCTCCGTGCCGACAAGCGCATCTTCTTCGCCTAAAGTGTGATCCACGCTGCCCTGGTAAGAAGCCAGGCCGGCAAGTAAAACCATCCCCATGGCTGCGCTGCTGAATCTCATCGCCCGGTTCATGCCTTTATCCTTTTTATCCGATTGACGAATACTAAACCAAATTACAATCCTTGCGGAATAATAAATACATTTTCAGTCCAGGCGGTATAATTTTATTAGATGAGCGGAGACCGAATTGAAAAAAAACAAGACCTGACTCAAGGCCCGGTTGCCGCGCACCTGCGGCGGCAGGGCACTCCGTTCGCCCTCGGCCTGGTCGCCATTTTTTCTTTCGAGGCGGCCGATCTCTTCTTTATCTCGAAACTGGGTGATGCGCCCCTGGCCGCTGTCAGCTTCGCCATGCCCGTGATCTGGCTGATTTACGGCATCGGCATCGGTTTCGAGGCCGGGGCCGCGTCCTGTGTTTCCCGCGCCATCGGGCGCAATAGGCAAGACCAGGCCCGGCGCCTGACAACAGACACCATGGTGCTCGGCACGCTGGCGGCCCTGTTGCTGTGTCTGGCTGGCCTAGCGACGATCGGCCCGGTTTTTTCCCTGCTGGGGGCCACTGCCGGACTGATGCCCCTGGTCACCGACTACATGAGCATCTGGTACTGGGTGGCGCCACTGGACATTGCCCTGTGGACTTCGCTGGCATCAATCCGTGCGCGCGGCAACACACTGCTCGAAAGCAAGGTCATCACCGTAGCCGCCTTGTTAAACCTCGTGCTGGATCCGGTTTTCATCTTTGGCCTGTTCGGGTTTCCGCGCATGGAGATACAGGGCGCTGCCCTGGCGACACTGGTTGCGACGGCCGTGATGTTGCTGTTCACGCTGGCCCACCTGCATTTCAGGCTGAAGGTCTACGCCAACCCACTTGCTCCGCTGAAGGTCATTTTCGACTCCTGGCGGCACATGTTGCATATCGGTATTCCCGCGATGATCACCAATGCGATCATTCCCGTGTCAAGCGGCATCGTGGTGGCGATGATCGCCACTTACGGCGTGGATGCGGTGGCCGGTTTCGGTATTGCCATGCGTATCGAGCCGATCTTCCTGATCCCTTTTTACGCGCTTTCGGCCGTGGCCAGCCCTTTCTTCGGACAGAATATCGGATCAGGCAATTTTGACCGTCTGCAAGAGGCCCGGAGGATCATTACCCGCTTCTGCCTGGGTTTTGGTTTGGCGCTGGCCATCGTACTGATCCTGATCGCCAAACCCCTGACCGGCCTGTTCAGCCAGTCGGAATCAATCCAAATGGTGGCTGTACACTACCTGTGGATCGCCGCAACCTCCTACGGCGCCTATGGGCTGGTGATGTCGGTGAACGCCTCGTTTAACGGCATGGGCAGGCCCATACCCGGCGTGGTCATTTCCGTCTGCCGGGTAATCATCGTGTTTCTGCCGCTGGCGCTGCTTGGCCGGCACCTGTTCGAAATGCCGGGGCTATTCGCCGCGACCACGATATCAAACCTGCTGATGGGAACGGTTGCCTACATCTGGCTGGGGCGGCAAGTCAATCAAGCCCGGTCCATATCTCCTCAACCCAGCCCCTGATCACCAGCGCTTCGCGCCAGCGGTCAGACAACTCCGCCTGCTCTGCGTCGGTCATCGCATACGGCGGAGGGCCGAGTTCACACAGGAATATCAACGTCGCATCTTCATCGCTCCGCCGGCGCCACATGCCAATCCCATCTTTCCACCAGGCCTTGAATTGTTCCACCCATTCGCGGTGTTGGGGGAAATCGATCTGCACCTGGATCTGCTCGCGGTTGGCGATGCGTCCCTGGAAACAGTCCGAGCGCTCCAGGATACGGTGCATGTATTCCCGGTCGGTAGCGCTCAGCGGCAGTCGCATTTCGCGGTCGATCACGTAATGTGAAAGATCAGCACAGAGCCGCATTTCAGGCACCGCTTCGATCAGTTGCAATGCATAATAGAGGTCATTCAGCGTGCAATCGCGGTGGGTCTCGAACAGCAGCGGCAGGCCGGCCTGCTGCGCATCCGCTATCCATTGACGGATTACCGGGATGCCCTCCTCCACAGTCAATGGCATCACCTGGCCAATCACGTTGACCAGGCTGGCGTCCAGTTCACTGGCCAGGTCCAGAAGAGGCGGTAACTCCTCGACGGTGGCCGGGAAAGCATTGACCATGCACTTGACTCCGTCATCCCGGTAGAGTGGCCTCAGCTTCAGGCAATCGTCAATTTCGTGAACGGCCGGATCAATGCACAGGCCGTGATAACCGGCTTCGGCAAC
>DAOWGA010000326.1 GCA_030637665.1 Lysobacterales bacterium
GTGACATGACAAGGATGGTTCTGACGCTGATACTGGCACTCACCGCAGGTCTGGCCCAGTTCGGGCTGCTTTCGGCCGACGTACTGCTGATCGAAGAAGTACGACAGGCTGAACGTATGAATTTACCCGAAAACGGACTGAGCATGGACGAGGTTCGCGCCCGGTTCGGCGAACCTTCAAACAAGAACGCAGCGGTTGGCGATCCTCCGATCACGCGCTGGGACTATGACCGCTTTAGCGTGTATTACGAGTATGGTCTGGTTCTGTTCACCGTGCTGCACCGCGGCGCTGTGATCGACAAAAGTAGCGAAGTGATAGAAAAAGACAGTTTCTGATTCGCTTTTCAGCCGTATTTGACCTTTAAAGCGGCCTGACGCTGCCTTCTCCAGCCCGTATAAGGTATCCTTGCGCCCTTAATTTCACAGGCGCAATTCATGTCGCAGGAAATTCAGGCAGAAACCGGCCCGGAACCGGTTGAAAACGAACAGCCCATAAGGCATGTCGTTCGTGATGGCGTCGACTACACCATCATCGGAACTGCCCATGTTTCCAGGGCGAGCGCAGAAGCCGTCAAAGACCTGGCCGGAACGGGCGATTTCGACGCTATTGCTGTTGAATTGTGCCAGGCCCGATACGATGCACTGACTGCCGAACGCAAGTGGACCGACCTGGATCTGTATAAAATCATCCGCCAGGGTAAGGCCGGGCTGGTGATGGCCAATCTCGCACTCAGCGCCTACCAGCGGCGAATCGCGGAGCAATTCGGCATCGAACCCGGTGCCGAAATGCGTGCAGCCGCCGTTGCCGCAACCGAGCGCAATCTCCCCCTCCAACTGGTTGACCGCGACCTGGCAACGACCTTGCGACGCAGCTATGCCAGCGTGCCCTGGTACAAACGGCTTTACCTGATGACCGGCATGGCGCTGGGGATGATCAGTTCGGAAGAAATTGACGAGGAATCGATCGAAAAACTCAAGGAGGGCGACATCCTTGAATCCACGTTTACCGAGTTCGCTGAGCAGTCCCCGGAATTGTTCGAGGCCTTGATCACGGAGCGTGACCGCTACATGGCGGCACGCTTGCGGCAGGAAAATGACGGCGCTTGCGGGCGGAAAGTGCTGCTCGTCATCGGCGCGGGGCACATGGAAGGGCTGTCTGGCCACCTGGAGAACAGCACCGAAGCCCCTGCCGATGAGTGTGCAAAACTGGAGCAGATGCCGGCGCGGGCAAAATGGCCGCGCGCCATTCCCTGGGCCATCATGGTGTTGATCCTGACCGGTTTCTACATCGGGTTTTCACGCAGCCCGGAACTGGGCTGGCAACTGGTTTTCATCTGGGTCGCCATCAACGGCGGACTCGCGGCCCTGGGGGCGCTGATCGCACGCGCCCATCCCCTGACGGTGCTCAGCGCCGTGATAGCAGCGCCGCTGACCTCGCTCAACCCGACCATTGCAGCCGGCATGGTGACCGGTCTGGTAGAATCCTGGCTCAGGAAGCCCCGCGTGTCGGACCTGGAAAACCTTCGTTTCGATATCACGACACTCAAGGGCTGGTTCAGAAATCCGGCGACCCGGGTCTTGCTGGTATTCTTCTTTTCAAACCTCGGTTCTGCAATTGGGACCTGGGTGGCGGGCTTCAAGATATTTGGCGCCCTGAGCTGAGCTGGAAACGACAAGGCACGATTTACATGCATATCGGCTCCTATCCAATAGAAAACCCGCTGGCGCTGGCCCCTATGGTCGGTGTCACGGACCGGTTTTTCCGCCAACTGTGCCGTGAACTCGGTGCGGGCTACCTGGTGACGGAAATGCTGGCGGCCAATCCGGCCCTGAGAAACACGCCTACGGCCCGCCTGCGGGGCGATTTTGCAGGCGAAGCAAGCCCGATCGCCGTGCAAATTGCCGGCAGCGATCCCGCCTGGATGGCAGATGCCGCCCGCTACAACGTGTCGCAAGGCGCACAGATCATCGATATCAACATGGGTTGTCCATCCAAAAAAGTCTGCAACAAACTGGCCGGCTCCGCCCTGCTATCTGATCCCGAACAGGTGTCCCGTATACTGAAAGCGGTTGTTTCGGCGGTGGATGTGCCGGTCACCCTGAAAATCAGAACCGGGCCGAACCCGCTGCACAGAAACGGGCTCGAGATCGCGCAAAGGGCTGAGCAATCCGGAATCGCCGCGCTGGCGGTGCATGGGCGGACCCGCTCCGATCGCTTCACGGGCCAGGTTGAATACGACACGATCCGGGATATTTGTGACTCTGTCTCCATTCCGGTGTTCGCCAATGGCGATATCGAAACACCACAAAAAGCGGCCGAGGTGCTGGCGTTTACCGGCGCGGAGGGCCTGATGATCGGCCGGGCGGCCCAGGGCAACCCGTGGATATTCAGAGAAATCAGGCACTACCTGGACACCGGTGAGCTGCTCCCTTCCCCCGCCCCGATGGACGTGCTGGATGTGATGCAACGCCACCTGGCCCAGCTGCATCGCAGCTATGGAGAACATAGCGGAATCCGGGTGGCGCGCAAACACATTTGCTGGTATCTGAAGAACAGGGTCAATTCAGAAGGAACCCGCCGCAAGCTGATGCGTGCAGACAGCACCGCACAACAATTCAGCTTGTTGCATGAGTACTTCCACCAGCAGGCGCACGAGCAACAAAGCCCTTCCCGCCGGCGCAGGCTGGCGGCCTGACAGCGCAGCACAGGGA
>DAOWGA010000221.1 GCA_030637665.1 Lysobacterales bacterium
CCTGGCTAGCCCCGTCATAACACTTAGTTGTGGACACCCATCACTTAGTTGTGGACACCAACACTTAGTTGTGGACACCCATCACTTAGTTGTGGACACCCATAAACTGCTTCTTTCTGGAAAAATTTTATTGGGCACCCACCAGCTGTATTTCCGTTCACTCTTGTACCGAATGAAAAGCCTGTTGATCTTCGCGGCTGCCAGCTATGTGTTCTGCCACTTGTTCAGCTTTTCAATAACACCGCTTATTGCCTGCAAAAAAGTCCGCAGTGGCGCTGGCAAGTCATCCCAATCCATGCTGTCCATAGTATTTTTTACACCCAGCCCCAGTTCCGTATCGCCTTCAATGCGGATCCGGCGCTGAAAAAACAGGGCGTCGGGGTCAGCCTGGCGGGAGGCAAGCAACATAAAGTCCAGGCTCTCGCCGCTGATACAAACATCTGCATCCAGCTTGCGATCGATTGGGCTGAACCGATGGGAACCCACCAGAATCAACCAGTCCAGACACAGATCCGTCACCTTGATACGAACTTTGCTGCCTTCCAGGAAATCCAGTTCGCCATGCCGCAATGGCTCCCGGAATGCTTCATTGATGGCAATGGAAAGCACCGGTTTCTGGGCCGAATAAGGAATGAAGCGCCCGGGGATAGCGATCATCTTCTTAGCTATCGGACGGACTATTTCAGGGATTGGCAGCATGGATGATCAGTATATTTCACGATTCCAGACATGTGTTGACTCCGATCAATGTGAGAGCGGATTCTGAACTTAGAATGTGATGTCTGTAGTCTTTTTGGACCATTTATGGAACTTGTATGCCCTGCGGGGAACCTGCCTTCTCTGAAAGCTGCTGTTGATAACGGCGCTGATGCGGTCTATGTCGGCTTTAAGGACGACACCAACGCACGCCATTTCACCGGGCTGAATTTAACAGAGCGCAGCTTTGAAAAGGCCGTTTGCTACGCCCAGGACAGGGGCCGGAAGATTTTCGTGGCGGTCAACACTTTTCCCCAACCCAGAGGATTCGATCGATGGAAGGGGGCCGTGGATCACGCAGCTGAATACGGGGTCGATGCTCTGATTCTGGCTGATATAGGCGTGTTGGAATATGCAAGCGAACGCTGGCCGGACCTGCGCCTGCACTTATCGGTCCAGGCATCGGTAACCAATGCCGAGGGCATTCGGTTCTATCATGAGAATTTCGGTATCCGCCGCGTGGTTCTGCCCCGCGTATTGTCAGTCAGCCAGGTCGCCCAGGTAATCAGGGAATCTCCCATTCCCGTAGAGGTTTTTGGTTTTGGAAGCCTGTGTGTGATGGTGGAGGGTCGCTGCCTGCTATCCAGCTACGCCACCGGCAGATCACCTAATACTTATGGCGCCTGTTCGCCTGCCTCCCATGTCCGCTGGGAAGAAACTGAAGACGGTACAAACACCCGGCTCAATGGTGTTTTGATCGACCACTACGGACAAGGCGAAAAGGCGGGGTATCCAACCTTGTGCAAAGGCCGGTTCCAGGTGGGTGAGCACACATTTTACGCTTTGGAAGAACCCACCAGCCTCAATACCCTGTCTATCCTACCGGAACTCAGGGAAATCGGCGTCAGTGCAATCAAGGTGGAAGGTCGCCAGCGCAGCCCTGCTTACGTGGCACAAGTGACTGCCGTAATGCGAGCGGCCATCGATTATTGCATGCAAGACCCGCGGGAATATCAGCCAAAAGACCAATGGATGCGAAAGCTCGCCGACGTATCCGAGGGTTCCCAGACCACCCTGGGCGCTTACCACCGGCCCTGGCAATAGATGGAGACCACAATGAAATTGTCCATTGGGCCAATACAGTATTTCTGGGATCGCCAGCGGGTGCTGGATTTCTACGAACGAGTCGCTGAAAGCGCCGCTGAAATTGTTTACCTGGGTGAAGTAATCTGCTCAAAGCGGCGACTGGTAAGCCCCGAAGACTGGCTCGTCATCGGAAACGATCTCAAGCAAAGTGGCAAGGAAGTGATTTTGTCTTCCCTGACGCTGCTCGAAGCCGCCTCTGAACTGGGCGCACTGAAGAAACTCTGCCGTAATGAAGGCTTTATGGTGGAGGCCAATGACGTAGCAGCGATCCAGTTATTATCCGCTGCCGGCAAGGACTTCGTTACCGGCCCCAGTGTCAATATTTACAATGATCACACTCTTCGGCTGCTGGCCCGTAAAGGGCTGAAACGTTGGGTTTTACCCGTGGAACTGGGCTTGGAGACACTGAAGGATCTTCAGGCACATCGACCTGCGGGCGTAGAAACGGAAGTATTTGCACTGGGCCGCCTACCGCTGTCTTATTCGGCGCGTTGCTATACAGCGCGTTCTCACAACCTGCCCAAGGATGATTGCCAGTTCAAGTGCCTGGATTATCCCGATGGCCGCCTGTTGAAAACGCAGGAAGACCAGGACTTTCTGGTTCTCAATGGCATACAAACCCAATCGGCGCTGACCCACCAGGCATTGGACCAGTTATCTGAACTGAACGCCCTGGAAGTGGATGTCCTGAGAATCAGCCCACAGTCCAGGCATGCTCTGCGGACCATTGAAATCTTCGATGCTGCCCGGAATGGCGCCGATTTGGGGCCGCTGAGAGAGGAATTAGTCAGCTTGCTGCCTTTGGGAGCATGTAATGGTTACCTGGTAAACCAGGCAGGAATGGATGATGGCGATTCAAAAGTTGCTTGATCACCATAACCGCCAGGTGAAGAGAAAAGCGTGGCGTGATCTTCGCCAGTTTTCCCACGCACTGCAAACCGCAGGACAGTTGAAATCTGTCCACGAGCCTGTATCCCCCTGTCTCCAGGTGACCGAGCTATGCCACCGCAGCCTCGTTGGCAATGGCCCGGCTTTACTGTTCGAAAATATGCAAGGCCATGACATGCCCGTTCTGGGTAACCTGTTTGGCCATCAGGAACGGGTTCTGGTTGCCCTGGAGTTGGAATCCCGGCAGGATCTCCTCGAACTGGGACACGAGTTCGCCTTTTTGAGAAACCCCAGAATGCCCGATAGCCTGAAGTCAGCAATGGATGCTGCCCCGGGGTTTGCGAGGCTAGCGCACGTTACACCCGTCAGGAAGGATGCCGCTCCCTGGCAGGAGCATACGATAGAGGGCCCGGACGTCGATCTTGGAACTTTGCCCATATCGACCTGCTGGCCCGGGGACGCCGGACCCCTGATTACCTGGGGCATGGTGATTACGCGCGGTCCCAATAAGCCACGGGTCAACCTGGCGATCTATCGACAACAATTGATCAGCAAAAACAAGCTGATCATGCGCTGGCTGCCCCACCGGGGCGGTGCTCAGGATTTTCGCGAATTCCAGCAGGCAAATCCCGGTAAACCGTTCCCTCTTTCCGTTGTAATTGGTGCCGATCCGGCGACTCTGCTGGCCGCGGTAACACCGATTCCCGACACACTTTCTGAATACCAGTTTGCCGGTTTACTGCGCGGCCGCAGGAGCAGAATCGTCGAATCCACATTGACCGGCCTGCCCGTGCCACACGGGGCAGAAATCGTACTCGAGGGGCATATCTATCCGGGTGAGACGGCTACCGAAGGGCCCTTTGCTGACCACACCGGTTACTACAACGCGGTCGCGGAATTTCCGGTTTTCACCGTGGAACGCATCAGTCAACGCAATGAGCCGGTTTATCTGACGACCTACATGGGAAAACCGGGAGAAGACGAGCCCTCGATTATGGCCGCTGCCCTGAATGAAATGTTCATTCCATTATTACAGGAGCAGTTTCCGGAAGTCGTGGATTTCTACTTGCCTCCGGAGGCTTGCTCTTACCGTATAGCCATTGTCAGCATTCGCAAACAGTATCCCGGTCATGCGCGCCGCATCATGTTCGGTATCTGGTCCTGGCTGCGGCAATTCACCTACACCAAGACCATAATCGTTACTGATGAAGACATCGATATTCGGAACTGGAAAGAGGTGATCTGGGCTATGTCCACCCGTGCCGATCCTGTTCGCGACACGGTCCTGATCGAAAACACCCCTATAGATTACCTGGATTTTGCCAGCCCCAGGCCCGGCCTGGGCGGCAAAATGGGCATTGACGCCACCAATAAAATTGCGGCTGAAACTGATCGCGAGTGGGGCAGGGTCGCCAGTATGGACAAGGCCACCAAAGATCAGGTCGAGGAGATCGCCAAAGCCCTCGGTTTGTGAGGCAATGAAGTGCCTAAGGTTTAGCTCTGTCCATAGCGTTGGAATACAATGCACGCATTGGTGCCACCAAATCCGAAATTGTTGCTCATGACCGTGTTCAGGCCGGCATTTTCTTTGCTCTCCAATAAAATGGGCATACCTTCAGCCTTCGGATCCAGTTCAGAAATATTGGCAGAACCTGCCATGAAGTCATTTTCCAGCATGAGAAGGCAATGAATTGCCTCCTGAACACCCGCGGCGCCCAGCGAATGTCCACAAAGGGATTTGCTTGAACTGAATGGCGGGACTTTCTTGTCAAACACTTCGCGCATGGCATCAAGCTCGGCAATATCCCCCAATGGCGTACTGGTGCCATGCGTGTTGATGTAGTCTATCGGCGCTTCCGCCGTGGCAATCGCCTGTTGCATGCAGCGCACGGCACCTTCGCCTGAAGGTGCCACCATGTTGGCGCCATCGGATGTCGCACCATATCCGACAATTTCTGCATAAATTTTTGCACCACGAGCCTTCGCGTGCTCCAGTTCTTCCAGCACCAGCATGCCGCCGCCGGCTGCGATCACGAATCCATCGCGCCCGGCGTCATAGGCACGAGATGCCGTTGAAGGATGGTCGTTAAAACCGAAAGACAGTGCACCCATCGCGTCAAACATCATGGCGAGCGTCCAGTCCTCTTCTTCACCGCCCCCGGCAAAGACTATGTCCTGTTTATCCCATTGAATTTGCTCCATCGCGACACCGATGCAATGGGTGCTGGTTGCGCAGGCGGATGTGACGGAATAGTTGAGACCGCGAATTCCAAAATGGGTGGAAAGACAGGCGGAAACGGTGCTGCTCATGGTGCGTGGCACCCGGTAAGGGCCGACGCGGCGCACACCCTTTTCGCGCAGCACATCAGCACCCCCGACGAGGTTTGCACTGGATGCGCCACCCGAGCCGGCAATCAAGCCGGTGCGGGGATTCGAAACGTCTTCATCCGCGAGTCCGGCATCCTCTATGGCTCGTTGCAAGGCGACGTAAGCATATGAAGCGGCGTCGCCCATAAATCTTTTGTGCTTGCGATCAATGTGCTCCGCCAGGTCAATATCCACAGACCCGCAAACCTGGCTACGCAAACCCATTTCTTTAAATTTTTCATTAAAGGTGATGCCAGACTTTCCGTGACGCAATGATTCAGTGACGGCATCTTTACTATTTCCCAAGCAGGAAACAATTCCCATACCCGTGACAACTACCCGGCGCATACGATCTTCCTCAAAAACTGTCGGTGGAAAGAAACAGCCCGACTTTCAGGTCTTCAGCCGTATAAATGACCCGGCCGTCAACGGCTACGCTACCATCGGCAATCACCATGCTCAACCTACGGGCGATTACTCTTTTCATATTCAGTGTGTAAGTTACTTTTTTGGCCGTCGGCAGAATCTGGCCGGTGAATTTCACGTTGCCAGCACCCAACGCCCTCCCCTTGCCCTTGCAGCCGGACCAGGAAAGAAAAAAGCCGCATAACTGCCATAAGGCATCGAGGCCAAGGCAGCCCGGCATCACAGGGTCTTCAATAAAGTGGCAACCAAAAAACCACAGGTCGGGGTTGATGTCCAACTCGGCCGTGATGGATCCTTTGCCATGAAGACCGCCATCGTTGTCTATATTGACAATACGGTCAATCATCAGCATATTTCCCGTTGGAAGTTTTCCGGTATCTGATCCAAATAAATCACCCGTACCACAAAGTTCCAGTTCTTCCCGGGTATAGGAGTTCTTCCTGTTTTGAAGATTGGTCATGTGAATATCATAGTCCTATTGAAAGAACAGTGAAGAGTAGCCGCCACTTTACGGCAATATCTTGATAGAAATCATCTAATATTTGAATCTTTCATCGGCCTGACACGAACTTCCTTCTTGATCAGGCAAAAAATGATCATCCTGGGGCCCCTTTGGACACCGACTTCTTTGGACACCCACATACCAAAACTTCCGGCTCCAAAAAACTGCTTTCTTGCAGTTTTTGTTTGCTAAACCTGAGACGTGACAAAGAGAATCATTAACTGGTCACCATCTGGCATCACACCTGATGGCAATCGACATGTTTCAACATATAAAACTCCATCCGGAGATCTCCGAATGAAGTAACCAGGAAAGTTGTATCTATCTTAGTTCAGGGCAAAGTTGTTCGCTCAGAGATTTACCATGCATGAATTTCATCCCTACGGATTTGGCCATGATCTGCAGCCGGCTCCAGGGCCCCATTGCCCGAATAGGTAAATCCTGTTTTCTCAGCACATAGTCAACCACCACCCTTTTATCCATCACTAATCGATGAAATATTCGTGGCGTGTCGAGAGGAATATGGCCCTTTTTGTCATTCTGGATCGCTCGTCCTGCCCAATCCACAAATTCAAGATAATCCCGGGCTCCGTATGGCAATCCCTCGTTCCAATCAACGCCATCCGAAAAGTGTAAAAGATCGTCATTCGCGGGATATCGAATTCTTTGTTGGATTGACGTGTAATCCGACTCCTCCGGAGTCTTCGCTATCGCCGCACGGATAGGGTTCAAATCCACATATGCCATGCATGACAACAAAGCGCGTTCATCTAATAGAGCCTGTGATTTGAAACGGCCTTCCCAAAACCTTCCCGTACACTTGTCTTCCTGATTGGCCATCCGTGCGATGGCTTCATTCAAACAACGCATATACCAAGACAAGTCATAAAGACGACTGCGCCAGGTACTGATATTCTCTTCCACCATCGCGATTTCGCTCTCACCAAGTGCCCTGTCGTCCAGCCAGCGCCTGATGTGCATGGGCCCTGAAAACATCTTCGTCCATCGTTCAGCAACTTCCCTGTCGCTCCATTTCTTCGCCTTATCCAGATCGATCCTGAGTACCACGTGATAATGGTTGTTCATGACCGCATAAGCGCAGAGATCGATGGCGAAGATAGAAGAAAGCCATTTCATCCGATCGACAATCCATTGGCGCCGATGTTCAAAGTCAAACCCTGTTACCGGATCTGTTCCACATAAGTAGGCGCGGCGAACACAGCGAGCGATGCAGTGATAATAAGGGGTGTCGTCAAGTGACACCAATCGTTTTCTTGGTCGAGGCATTGACTCAGTTTGAGTGAATGCGACTCAAATCAAAATCAGAAAACTACCCAATTAGATGTAAGTAATTCGATGATTTGTGGGTGTCCAATGTTTTTTCTCCAAAGTTTTTTCTTAATTTGCGGGTGTCCAAAGTTTCATGTGGGTGTCCAAAGTTTTTTTAGATCTTGAGCTTGATCATTAGCTTGTAGACCGTATCGAAGACTTTTCCGTACGGTGGGTACAGCAGGGAAACCGAAGGATGCGAAAACTGTTTGAAAACGGGGCGCATCTTTGACAGTTCCAGGAAGCCTTCCTGCGCGTGATAATGGCCCATGCCGCTGTTGCCGATACCACCGAAAGGCATATCGTGCTGACCCGCATGAAGAACACAATCATTGATGCACACACCGCCCGAAAGGGTGTTCTTCACCACCTTGTCCTGTACCTGCTTGTCATTGGTGAACAGGTATAGCGCAAGAGGACGCTCGCGCTCGTTGATGTATTCCAGCACCTGGTCCAGGTCGCGGTAGGCCATGATGGGCAGAATGGGTCCAAAGATTTCATCCTGCATCAGCACCATGTTCTCATTGACGTCCGTGACCAGCAACGGGGAGATCTTCCGAATGGACTCATCTGACTCCTTGCCCGGCAGCAGATTGACAACATTGGCGCCTTTCTGGCGGGCATCATCCACGGTGTCGTTCAAGCGGTCGAACGCTTTCTTGTCGACAATTGACGTGTATGCGACACTCGAAAGCTCGGGATAGCGCTGCGGAATGATTGCCCGGGCGTGGTCAATGAACTCCTGCACTTTGCCTTCCGGCACGAACAGGTAATCGGGGCCGACACAGGTCTGGCCTGCGTTCAGGAACTTGCCATGCAAGATCCGCATAGCCGCAGTCTTCATGTCAAAATCATCACACACCACCGTGGGTGATTTGCCACCGAGCTCCAGGGTCACCGGAGTCAGGTTTTCGGCGGCGGTTTTCATCACCACCTTGCCGCTTTGCGGTGAACCGGTAAACACCAGGTGGTCCCAGGGTAAGGGGGTAAATTCGGATGCCGGAACGCCGGGCAATATGGCCAGCGTGTCCTCGTCAAACTGCTCCGCCACAAGACCGGCCATCAGGCGGCAGAGGTTCTGTGAATTGGATGCCATCTTCACCATGCAGCGATTACCGGCAGCGAGTGCGCTGGCCAGCGGGCCGATCACGAGGAACAAGGGATAATTCCACGGTGCGATTACCCCGACCACACCCTTGGGCTGCGGCAAGACGCGGTTCTTGGCCGGTGCGAACCAAACTGAGGTTTTCCGTTTTTGTGGCTTCATCCACTTTCGCAGGCGTTTGCGCGTATAGCGCAGCAGGTCTACCGGCAGAAAAACTTCGAGCAGCTTTGTCTCCTGGAACGCGCGGTTACCGAAATCCTTCGAAACCGCTTCGGCAATCGCATCCTGGTTGTCCACCAGGATGGCCTCCAGCCGCTTCAGGTGACCACACCGGGTCTCGTAATCGGTATACGGATCTTTCAGGTAAGCGGCCTTCTGCTTTTGGAAGATCTCCTTTGCCCGGCTGGCATTCTCCTGCCCGGGTTTGCTGTCCTGCATCGCTTCAATTGGCTGGCTCATCTCATTACTCCGCGGAGAACAATTTCTCCGTCCATCAATATTAATATCTGCTTGCGGCCGTTCAGCCGCCCTGATCGTCTTTATCCTTCCCGCCCAACAATCCCTTTGCGTTGTCGCCGGCGGACTCTTTCTCAAGCATAGCCTGAGAATGGCTCTCCAGCCAAACTGATCACGGTCCAACCCGGACCTGGATCAAGATCCCGGTGAATTCTGCAAAGATGGCTCACCAGCTCTATACCGGCGCCGCGTGCAGGAACTGCGGTGGACCAGGCACAGTAGCGGTACAATACAGGCCAGCGGCTGTACACGCCGCAGTTTAGTCTATGGAATGGCATTAATGGCACAGGAACGACAAAAGACCACGCATTTTGGCTACCGCGAAGTTCCGGTACAGGAAAAAACCGGCCTGGTGCACGAAGTGTTCGAATCTGTGGCCAGCAAATACGACCTGATGAACGACCTGATGTCGCTGGGCGTACACCGGGCATGGAAACGTGATTTCGTCGCCAATAGTGGTGTCCGGCTTGGCCACAAAGTGCTGGACCTGGCAGGAGGTACCGGCGACATCGCGGCCCTCATGAGCAAGCGCGTTGGAAAAAATGGCCGCGTGGTGCTTTCCGACATCAATGAAGCCATGCTCGAAGTCGGGCGCCAGCGGCTTGAAGACCGGGGTATTTCGGGCAATGTCAGCTATGCCCTTTCCAATGCCGAGAAACTGCCGTTCGACGATGGTGAATTCGATGCCGTAACCATCGCATTCGGCCTGCGCAACGTCACCGACAAAGACGCCGCCCTGCGCGAGATGTACCGTGTTCTCCGACCCGGCGGCAAGGCGCTGATCCTGGAATTCTCACAAGTTCAGACCGGACTGCTGAAAAAAGTGTACGACGGTTACTCTTTTGGCATCCTGCCCATGCTGGGCAAGCTGGTCGCCGGTGACGAAGAGAGTTACCGCTACCTGGCCGAAAGTATTCGCCAACATCCGCCGCAGGAAGAACTGGCGGAAATGATGCGCAACGCAGGCTTTGAAAAGGTCAGGTTCCGCAATCTCACCGGCGGAGTAGTTGCCATCCACAGTGGAATCCATGCCTGATCATGCCTGAATACCG
>DAOWGA010000190.1 GCA_030637665.1 Lysobacterales bacterium
GTCAAAGGGCCCAGCTCTTCAGTCAGTCCCCACTTGGTCACCATGTTGCGGGCGATTGAAGTGGCGCGCTCGATGTCGTTTGAGGCACCCGTGGTCACGTGCTCGGCCCCGAACACGAGTTCTTCCGCCACGCGCCCGCCGAACAGGCTCGCCAGCTGGCTTTCAAGCTGAAGCTTGGAAATGCTGTACTTATCCTGCTCTGGCAAGAACATGGTCACGCCCAGGGCTCTGCCCCGCGGGATGATGGACACCTTGTAGACCGGATCGTGCTCAGGCACCACCCTGCCGACGATGGCATGTCCTGCTTCGTGATAGGCCGTGAGCCGCTTATCTTTCTCGGACATCACCATGGAACGACGCTCGGTGCCCATCATGATCTTGTCCTTGGCCCGGTCAAGGTGATCCATGCTCACCGCCTTGGCGTTGTCACAGGCTGCAAACAGGGCAGCCTCATTCACCAGGTTAGCCAGGTCTGCACCTGAGAACCCGGGTGTGCCCCGGGCGATGACCTTGGCGTCAATGTCATCATCCAGCGGGACTTTCCGCATATGTACCTTCAGAATCGCTTCACGGCCACGTATATCAGGCAGTGGAACGACGACCTGCCGGTCGAATCGTCCCGGACGTAACAGGGCCGGGTCCAGCACATCCGGACGGTTGGTGGCGGCAATGACGATCACGCCTTCACCTCCTTCGAAACCGTCCATTTCCACCAGCAACTGGTTCAGGGTCTGCTCACGCTCATCATGGCCGCCCCCCAGTCCGGCGCCACGATGCCGGCCTACCGCATCGATTTCGTCAATAAAAATAATACAGGGGGCGTGCTTCTTGGCCTGATCGAACATGTCACGCACGCGGGATGCACCGACACCGACGAACATTTCAACGAAATCGGACCCGGAAATCGCGAAAAACGGCACCTTTGCTTCACCAGCTATGGCCCTGGCGAGCAGAGTCTTACCGGTACCCGGCGAACCCACCATCAGGACACCGCGTGGAATGTGACCGCCCAGTTTCTGGAATTTACCCGGATTGCGTAAGAACTCTACCAGTTCACCGACTTCTTCCTTGGCTTCTTCTACGCCGGCAACATCGGCAAAAGTCACTTTGACCTGGTCTTCGCCCTGCAGCTTCGCGCGGCTCTTGCCAAAAGACATGGCGCCACGTCCGGCACCCCCACCCTGCATCTGGCGCATGAAATAAACCCACACGCCAATGAGCAGCAGGATTGGCGCAACACCCAGGATCAGGTCAACCAGGACTGAACGCTCTGCCGGAGGTTCTGCCGTAATTTCAACTTTGTTCTCGACCAGGTCGTCAATAAGCTTGGGGTCCGGCGGACCAAAGGTCTTAAAATCACTTCCATCCACTGCCCGCCCTGAAATACTGTTACCGCTGTCATTGCTCTGGATGTGGACCTGACCGACCTGGCCATTGCGGACATTATTGAGGAATTCCGAATAGGAAAGGGAATCCGGCACATTGCCAACATTGGCGTAGTGATTGAATATCGAGACCAACACGATAGCAATGATCGCCCAGGTCAGTAAATTCTTTGCAAGGTCGTTCAAATCAGCTTCCTCAAGCGTTAATATCTTCTGTTTCCAGGCAGTTTAACCGGCCGCCTATGACCAATTTACTTGACTTGGCGGTCCCGGGCCAGCAAATAGACCTCCCGGCTGCGTGGTCGTGAGGCTTTCGGCTTACGTACCTGCACCTTCCTGAATAAGGACCGTACTTCCCGGACATACGTGTCAAAATCTTCTCCCTGAAATAATTTGACTACAAAATCCCCGCCGGGTTTCAGATGAGACCTGACAAATTCCAGTGCCAGTTCCGCAAGATACATGGCCTTTGCCTGGTCAATTGTGGCCATGCCACTCATATTGGGGGCCATGTCTGACAACACAAGATCAACCGCTTGTCCATCCAGGGCCTCGACCAACTCGCGCAGTGGCTCGTCTTCGGTAAAATCCCCGTGTATAAACTGAACGCCATAAAGCGGCTCCATGGGAAGAATGTCCAGGCCGACTACCCTGCCCTTCTCACCCACCAGCGACTGGACCAACTGGCACCAGCCTCCGGGAGCAGCACCGAGATCCACTACGGTCATGCCGGCCTTGATCAGCTGGTACTTGTCCTGGAGTTCAAGTAGCTTGAAAGCTGACCTGGAACGCATGCCTTTTTGCTGCGCCAGTTTCACATAGGGGTCATCGAAGTGCTCCGTGAGCCACCGTTTGCTGCTTTTGCTTCTCGCCATACCGAGAGTATTCCTGCGTGGTAGAATCCGCTGCCTTGAATAGATGACCAGTTTGCCACACCAGGAATCAAAACATGTCACTCACTTCCCAACAAATTCGATACCTGCGCGGGTTGACCCACCACTTGCAACCCGTTGTCATGGTCGGTGACAAAGGCCTGAGTGAAACCGTCATGGCAGAAATTGAAACCGCACTGGACCATCATGAACTGGTGAAGATCAGGCTGCGCACGGACCGCGACTCCAGGAAAGCCTGGATCAGGCAGATTAACGAAGCCTGCGGTGCCGAAAAAGTACACATTATCGGCCAGGTTGCCTGTTTTTTCAGACGTAATTCCAAGAAACCGGTCATAGCGCTACCGGTAAAAAATTGATCAGGGCAAAAGCCCGCAAGCCATGGATCTGACACTTCAAAAACCCGGTGAACATCATTTCATCCATTCCGTATCAGGCGATGGAATACGGGTGGTTGACCAGGTATGCATCGGGCCGATCATTGTTTCCGCAACCCGCCTGATTACGGACTGGTCTGTTCACAGAGCAGAAGATCTTGGTTCTCAGAGTCTTGCTCAAATCCTGGATCTTGAACCCGAGCTTGTTCTGATAGGAACCGGAGAACGCCAGGTATTCCTCGCCCCGGAACTGATGATGGTTTTTTACCGCCAGAATGTCGGTGTTGAAATCATGAACACGCCGGCTGCCTGCAGGACTTTCAATGTCCTGGTTTCTGAAGGCCGAAACGTGGTGGCGGCATTAATGCAGATTGCTGGCAGCTGAGCGACCGGGTTGCGGTCCGTAGTGCTCACGACATAAAGGGGAGTTCCCTGTAACCTTCTCTTCTCGAAATGTCACGCAACCGGGTCAGTGCCGCCAGTTGCACCTGGCGCACGCGTTCCCGTGTCACACCCAACAGATGACCCACTTCCTCCAGGGTTCTCCGTCCGTGTCCGTGCAGGCCGTATCGATGCTCAACAACATCGCGCTGTTGCGGCGATAGCTGCTTCAGCCAGTGGCCCAACAGGCGCTCTGCTGCAACATCCGCGTATTCGGTCTCAGGCCCTCTGTTCTGCTCATCTGCGATGGAGTCAAGCACCGGACGGCTGGAGCCTGCATTGATTGGCTCATCAGCGGAAGACGTCGGCTCATTCAAGCCAAATAACCTCTTCACATTCTCCACCGGAATATCGAGCGTAGCCGCTACTTCCTCTGCTGTTGGCCTGCGGCTGTTGCGCTGCTCAAGTTCCCGGGAAGTACGCAGATATATGGTCAACTCCCGGATGACGTGAATGGGTAGGCGAACCGTACGGCACTGGTTCATGATGGCGCGTTCAACCGATTGCCTTATCCACCAGGTGGCATAAGTCGAAAAACGACAACCCCGATCCGGATCAAATTTTTCAACCGCCCGGATCAGGCCGAGGTTGCCTTCCTCGATGAGATCCAGTAGCGGTAACCCTCTTCGGACATAGGCTCTGGCCACTTTCACAACCAGTCTGAGATTGGACTTGATCATGCGTTGCCTGCTTGCCATGCAACCGTTTATGGCTGCACGTGACAAACTGATTTCTTCCTCGGGAGTCAATAACGGTGTCTTGCCGATCTCGCGCAAATATATCCGGGTGACATCATGACTGTAAGCAGCAGTTCCGTTGGAACGGGAACTGGGGGCATTGACAGCAGCAACAGCAGCGATGCCGGGAGATTTCCGGAGCGTTTCACGGCCTGGCTTCGCCTGTGCGACTTCAATCCGTTGCTGCTTGGAGACGGAAACGTCCTTGTGTCCGGTTTGGACATCCTGCACCCCCCCTCCTCGCGCAAATAGCGCTCAGAACAACCGGCTATCGGTCTCGCTCTTGATTTCAATTCCGGTCACAACCGAGATCAAGGAAAATCGCGAACCAAGTGATACAGTCTATCACTGTTTCTCGTTTATGTCTCTGGATGCGTCTTATTCGCATTGGCAAGAAA
>DAOWGA010000250.1 GCA_030637665.1 Lysobacterales bacterium
GTTGGACCATCGAAACCAGCGTGCTGGTCCTGTTGCTGGCTGCACTGGCTTTGTGGCTGATCGTGCACTTGATAATCCGCATGTGGCGTATGCCCGCTCAGACCGCCCGCCGGATGCGCGAGCAACGGGCGTTGTCACAGCTCGAAAAAGGCCTGCTTGCCCTGACTGAGGGTGATTGGAGCACGGCGGAAAAGGCCCTGGAAAAGTCTGCCAGCTCGCACGGCAGGACCACAGCACGCTACCTGGCAGCGGCTCAGGCGGCGGACGGTCAGGATGCCGGTGACCGGGCAGAGTGGTACCTGGAACAGGCGGATACGCGTAACCGCAAGCAACGATTCCTGGTCGAGTTGACGAGGGCCCGCATTCTGACGGCCAACGGGGAATACTCAGAGGCCATTCCGATCCTGGAGGAATTGCACAAGCGCCGGCGCCGTCATCCCCAGGTACTCGAATTGTTATCCCGCTGTTACGACGAAACCGGTCAGTGGGAATCGCTGCAAAAACTGTTGCCCGTCATGCAAAAGGCCGGTGTTACGAACGCAGACCGGGTTGAAGAACTGAAGCAACACGCCGCTATTTCCGGGCTTAAGCAGTACCGCGATCCGGAGGCCCTCAAGGCTGGCTGGAGGGGCCTGCCCAAGGTCATGCAGAGATCGCCAGAGGTAGTGAAGGCTTTTGCCGAACAAGCGATTAAAATCGGCGGGGCGGGGATGGCCGAGGAGGTCTTACGCAGCGCCCTCAAACGGGAGTGGAATTCAGCTTTGCTCATTCCTTATGGCGAACCGGGCAGCGACGACATCTCCCGACGCATCAAGCAATGTGAGAAATGGTTGCCGGACCACCCTGAAGATCCCTGGCTCCACCTTGTTCTTGGTCGCCTGTGCGCCAGGGAGGAGTTATGGGGCAAAGCCAGGCACCACATGATCCTGAGCCTGGAAATCGAACCCACTGTCGGTGGCTACGACTCGCTTGGCCAGCTACTCGAACGAAAGGGCGAACTGGAAATCGCCATGACCTGCTTCCGCAACGCGCTGCGGATGAACCAGGGCAAGGAGCCACTCCCCTTACCAGGCGACCAGGCAAAACTGGCCTCTCCATCCCCCAGCCCCGATCCCCTGCCATAGCCCGCATCCACAAAATAGGGCTAATATGCTGGCTCAGTGCGGGCGGGCCAGTACGCGAACCGGCACATCCAGACCGAACTCGAATGAATCGTAATAAAGCCGTTGTTGGTCGACTCCACACTGAATAAAAGCCTGCCTGGCGGCATCGATCATTGCCGGTGGTCCACTCATGTAGACATCGTAGGCTGACAGGTCAGGAAAATCCGCGACTACAGCCTCGTGCACAAAACCCTTGAAACAATCAGTGATGGCCAGCGCAGTGGCATCTGAAATCGCGCGGCGATAATGGATACGCTCATGCTCGCTGGCCCAACGTACAGGCAGGTCGTCCATGTACATTTCTTCCCTGGTCCGTGTGCCCCAGTAGAGATGGATTTCACGCCGGTCACCCTGCTCAAACAGGTTTTCGATCATCGATTTCAACGGGGCGAAACCGGTTCCTCCACCCAGCATGATCATGGGCCTTTCGGGCTGGTCGTTGCGCACAAAAAAATTACCCAGCGGCCCTTCCAGGCGCAGAATGTCCCGCTCCTTCAACTCATCAAAAACAAAGCCGGTGAAGTCTCCGCCATCCACGTGGCGTATGTGCAGTTCAATCTCATCTTCCAGCGAAGGGCAACTGGCGATGGAGAAAGCGCGTCGTTTGCCACCGGCCAGCAGCACGTCGATGTACTGACCGGCCAGGAATTGCAGACGCTGAGCCCGGGGGAGTTTGAGCCGCAGGCGGACCACGTTTTCCGCCAGGAGGGTCTTTTCAATGACCCGGGCGGGCAACATCCTGACCTGGATGTCGCGAACGGCTTCAATTTCCCTGACACTGATGACCAGGTCTTCGACAGGTTCAGCCTGGCACATCAGTGTGTAGCCTTCGGCAATGTCGCTACGTTCCAGCGCAAGTGGCGGATGAAAGGGATAATGAACTTCACCGCTCTGAACCACACCCCTGCAACTGCCACATGTGCCGTTCTTGCAGGAATAGGGCAGCATCACACCCTGCCGCAGGGCAGCAGTCAGGATTGACTCTCCCTCCCTGACAATGAAAGTCTTGCCGCTGGCGGCGATGCTGACTTCGAATTGCTTCACAGGTATTTCTCGAACAAAAGGCCGCCTATTGTCGCTGATTGCAGCCTGTTCTGCACCAGTCCCGCATATTGCATATCGCAAATTTTGCCCCTGTGATAGGCTTTTGCGATTCCTTGTTTTGCGTGACGGTCAATTGAGAACATTTATCAGCCAGGGCTGCCCAAACCTTGTAGAAATTAACTGGCGTGGCGCTTCCACCATGGAAGGCAGCCTGGGGATTCAAATCACGGCAGTCGGACCCGATTTCATTTGCGGAGAGATGCCGGTGGATAAGCGCACTACGCAACCCTTTGGCTTGTTGCACGGTGGAGCCTCGATAAGTCTGGCGGAATCACTCGGCAGTTATGCCTCTTATGTGCTGACCGCGGATGAAGATGATGCCCGGGTGGCTGGTATTGAAGTGAGTGGCAGCCACGTTAAAGCCGTCCGGTCAGGCTTTGTGACGGGTGTCTGCCGACCGGTCAACCTGGGCAGGACCGTCCATGTCTGGCGCATCATGATCCGGGACCAGCAGGGAAACCTCAATTGTGCCGCCAACCTGACGGTCAAGATCAGCCGGCGAAGGTCGAAGCATGCAGGTGCTTGATCCTGCGGCGTCGGGTTGATGGGAGTGCTCAGGCTGATTTACCGCATTCCGTGGATGCTACTGCATCTGTTGATCGGGTTGCCCCTGACTTTGCTTTCCTACGCACCAATCTTCAAGGCCTTACGTCTGCAGGGGCTGCCCCTGAACATTTTCATGCTGCACTGGTGGTCCGGCATGACCTGTCGCATTTTTGGTTTGCAGCGCAGGGTAACAGGCCGCTTTACACCCGGGGCGCAGCTGGTGGTGGCCAACCATATTTCCTGGCTCGACATCCAGTTGCTGCACAGCGAGTCGCCAATGGGTTTTGTGGCCAAGGCGGAAATTGAAAACTGGCCTATCGCTGGCTTCGCGGCTTCGGTCGGAGACACGGTTTTTCACCACCGGGGCAGCCATGATTCCGCCAGTGGCGTCTCGACGGTGATGGCGCAGCGCCTGCGGCAGGGTTCGAAGGTCGCTATTTTTCCGGAAGGTGGAATCCTTCCCGGCGATGATATGAAACGTTTCCATGCCAGGCTGTTTGCCGCGGCCATAGAAACGGGCTCCCCGGTGCAGCCGGTGATGATCCGTTACCGGCGAGATGGGCGCCACTACCCGGATATGACCTTCCTGCCCGGCGAACATTTCATCGCCAATTTCTTCCGCTTGCTGAGCCAAAAACGCTGCGTGGCGGAGTTGTGTATATTGCCTTTGATTGATTCCAGTGGCATGCAGCGGCGGGACCTCGCCAAGGCATCAGAGCTTGCCGTGAGGGCGGCCTATGAACGCTGAAACCGGAAATGGATGAGCTGTTCAGAAATTTCGTGCCGCCTGTTGGTTTGCGCAGCCGCCATATCCAGTCCTTGCTGGCCAGCAGTGCTGTTCGTCGCCGCCTGGTGATACGGCGTTCCGAGGCCCTGCGTGAGCGTGCGCAGGTCTGGACGCTGGATGGCGGCCTGGACATCAGGCTGCAGGGCTTGTATTCAAGGCAGGTATCGCAGAGCCGCGGCCTGGCCGTGTTGCTGCACGGCTGGGAGGGCAGTGTTAACTCCAACTACATCCTGGCCAACGGCGCCCGGCTTTTTGACGCCGGTTTCGACGTGTTCCGGCTCAATTTCCGGGACCATGGTGATACGCATCACCTGAACCCCGGAATTTTCCACTCCTGCCGGCTGGATGAAGTGGTCCATGCGCTCAGGGATTTGCAGGACAGGCTGGAAGCCGCGCACTGGTGCCTTGGCGGCTACTCTCTGGGGGGGAATTTTTCATTGCGGGTGGCGCTGAAGGCAGAAGAATCCGGTTTGAGCCTGGGCCAGATCGTTGCGGTCTGCCCGGTGATCAACCCGGCCAACGCGATGATCTCGATGGAACAGGGCATCCGGTTTTACGAGCGCTATTTCGAGCGCAAGTGGTCGCGGTCCCTGCGCATCAAGCAAGCCAGTTTCCATGATCTGTACGGTGATGAAAAATGGTATGAAATTCGTGGATTGAGGGAAAGGACGCATTACCTTGCCACGCGACATGCCGGATTCGAGAGCGCGGAGGCCTACTTTGACGGCTATTCAATTGCGCATCAGCGACTGGCGCCATTGAAAGTGCCCGCAACGGTGCTTACATCCGCCGACGACCCGGTGGTGCCTGTGGGTGATTTTGAAGACCTGCCCGACAACCCTGCGCTGGATTTGATTATTTCCCCCTACGGTGGACACTGTGGATTCCTGAAAAACTGGCAACTGGAGAGCCTGGCGGATGACCTGATGCTCCAGCGTTTTCTGCAAGCGGCTGATGAAGGAAATTCACAACGGCAGGGCAGTGGAGCGGGTGAACGGAATTGAACCGTCATCTCCAGCTTGGGAAGCTGGGGTAATGCCATTATACGACACCCGCGTATAGCGCCTAATTTCTGTGCAGATGGTAGCAGATTCAAATCAGGACGTCAGCGCCTCGACGTGGGCAAGCGAAGCGCTCGCCAGGGCATCCAGGTCGTAGCCTCCCTCGAGCACTGAGATCACCCTGTCCTGGCAAGCAATTTTGGCGTAACTGCAGATTTCCCGGGTGATCCAGCCGTAATCCTCATCCTGCAATTCCAGTTGTGCCAGCGGGTCGTCCTGATGCGCATCAAATCCCGCGGAAATTATGATCAGATCCGGCTGGAACCCATGCAAAGCCGGCAAGCCAAGTGTCGACCAGGCTGCACGGAATTCCGGGCCCCCGGAACCGGGCGCCAGGGGCAGGTTGAGGATGTTGCCACAGCCAATTTCGTCCGGGTGACCTGTGCCCGGATAGAGGGGCATCTGGTGGCTGGAGATGTACATGACTTCCGGGCTTTGTTTGAAAATGGCCTGGGTGCCGTTGCCGTGATGTACATCGAAATCCAGGATGGCAACCCGTTCGATGCCGTGCACGGCCAGCGCGTGCCGGGCGGCCACAGCCACGTGGTTGAACAGACAA
>DAOWGA010000087.1 GCA_030637665.1 Lysobacterales bacterium
ACCGAGGCGCGGCCCGCAATCTGAACTACCTGGCCAATAAAAAGCGTCTTAACCACCGCATGCACAACAAGATATTCCTGGCCGATAACGCAGTGGCGGTTCTCGGTGGCCGCAACATCGGTAATGATTATTTCGGCATTGATACCAAGGCAAATTTCTTCGACCTTGATATCCTGACAGTCGGCCAGGGAGCCCGCGAGGCTGGCACAGCATTCGACGAGTACTGGAACAGCAAATACGCAGTCCCAATCGGGGTTTTGCACCACGAGGATTACACGGAGGAAGATCTGGAGGAAGGCAGAAAGCGATTACGGGAATCATTGCTCAAATTGGATGCAGTGCCCTACGTCCTGGCCTTTGAAGCAGAAGAAACCCTGGAAAACCTGAAACGATGGAGAGATGGTCTGACATGGACCGAAGCCCATGTTGTCGTCGACCCACTGGAACGCTTCGAGGGCCAGGGTGAATCCGCCATTGTAGAATTTGGGCGAGAATACATCTCGATCATTGATACCGAGTTTCTGGCTGAATCAGCCTACCTGATCCCGTCCGAACAGGGTCTTCGAAATATGAAAATTATGGTGGACCGCGGAGTCCGGGTCCGCCTCCTCACCAACTCGCTGATGTCGAACAACCACATCACTGCCCACTCAGGCTATATGAAATATCGCAAACCCATGCTCGAGGCCGGCGTCGAACTGCACGAATTGCGCGCCGATGCGGCCCTGCGTGAACATTTCAAGGCCTTTGAAGGAGACCACGAGGTGCCGGCCGGCATTCACACCAAATCCTTCGTAATCGATGGCGACCAGGCGCTTATCGGCTCGTTCAATTTCGACCCACGCTCCCGGGACCTCAATTCTGAAATCGGCCTGGTCGTATCCAACAGGGAGTTTGCCCAGGAAGTTGTCACCGTGATGAACCGGGATTTTGATCCTGAAAACAGCTACCGCCTGTATCTGAATGAACATGGAAAGCTGCGCTGGGAACTCAAGAATCCGGACGGCAGCATCACCGTGTACACCCACGACCCCGGCGCTTCCATCTGGAAAAGGATGGGCGCCCGCTTTTATCCTGGCTGCCGATTGAGAAAGAGCTTTAGCTTCTTATCGTTGCTGATTGAAAGCGTAACTCCCCAAAACGGGTCTACTGGCAGAATTGAGGAGTGAAAACATGAACAAGGTTGTGGTGGCGCAATGGAGCACACTTGAAGACAGAAAGCCGGCTCACGCGCTGGTTGCCAATGTCGACCTGGTAGTAACCCGTTTTGATGACCAGGTGTCGGTGCTTTACGGCCGATGCGCTCATCGTGGCGCCCTGATGTCAGATGCATTTGTTTCCGGTAACAACCTGATCTGTGGCCTGCACGGCTGGGATTATCGAATTGATTCTGGCGTGTCCGAATACAACAACAATGAGATCCTGCCCAGATTCAATAGCTGGTTAGAGGATGGCAAGGTCTGGGTGGACCAGGATGAAATCGCCGGCTGGGAAAAAGAGCATCCTCAACCCTATGACCGTTCCAGCTACCAGGGCGAGTACCAGGACCCCACTGGCACTGCTGACGAGCCTTATGTGAAATTCATCAGAAAGCTGGCTTCAGATGGCCTGCAAAAGACTGGACAGCACGGCCCCGGCGGGGCCATGGGCGTGCCGCGCGACCTGCTTCCTAAATGGGACGATCTGCAATTTGTTGTCGCCCAACTGCACCGTCTGCCCATGCTCGATGATGAGAAAGTGGGAACAGAGCTGCTGATCGGGCCCAATGCCAGCAAACCCCTGTCTCTCAAGATACCCTTGTTCGTGACCGATATGAGTTTCGGTGCACTTTCAGAAGAAGCCAAGGTGGCCCTTTCCAGGGGAGCAGAAATAGCCGGAACCGGCATCTGCTCCGGCGAAGGCGGAATGCTGCCCGAAGAGCAGGCCGCCAACAGTCGCTATTTTTACGAATTGGCATCAGCCAGATTCGGTTACAGTCCAGATAAGCTGATGCTGGTGCAAGCATTTCATTTCAAGGGTGGCCAGGGCGCCAAGACCGGCACCGGCGGTCACCTGCCCGGCCACAAGGTGGTGGGCAAGATCGCCGCGGTGCGCGGTCTCGCCGAGGGCACACCGGCG
>DAOWGA010000225.1 GCA_030637665.1 Lysobacterales bacterium
CGATTTTTCTTACGCGATCTTCAATACTGCTCATTTAACTAACTTCCTCTTTCGGGGTTTGCAGGGCTGCAATTCTAGTTAATTTGCGGCTCTGATACCAGTTTATTACCATTCGCGACTGTATGGTACTCCATCGCGTTAAAAAAACATTAAATGATTACATTTCATACTCATACACAATACATCTCGAAACTATGACATATACATGCCGCCATTCACATGCAGAGTTTGGCCAGTAATATAGCCTCCCAACTCCGATGCCAGGAATAATACCGCTCCCGCGATGTCATCGGGCGAGCCCAGACGCTGCAGAGGAATGTCGCTCAAAAGGCTTTGCCTTTGCGACTCATCCAGCGCCCTGGTCATGTCGGTATCGATAAATCCGGGCGCTACCACGTTTACCGTGATAGCCCGTGAACCGATTTCCCTGGCCAGGGATTTACTGAAGCCCATCATGCCAGCTTTCGCCGCTGCATAGTTGACCTGGCCGGCATTCCCCATGACACCGATGACCGAGGCGATACTGATGATGCGCCCGCCCCTGGCTTTCATCATGCCTCGCAAACAGGCCTTGCTGAGACGGTAAACTGAGCGCAAATTGGTTTCAATTACCGCATCCCAGTCCTCTTCCTTCATACGTATCAGGATTTGATCACGCGTGATGCCGGCATTGTTAACCAGAATGGTCGGCACGCCCAGCGTGTCTGTGACCCTGCTGACCAGATCACTGGCGCCATCGGCATCATTGACGTCCAGAACTTCTCCACTGCAGCCCTCCGAGATCCCGGCCAGCCTTTGTGCAATCGCGGATGCGCCATCGGCCGTCGTTGCCGTACCGGCAACCCTGGCGCCAGCGGCACACAGCATGTCTGCGATTCCGGCCCCGATTCCCCGGCTGGCACCCGTGACAATGGCCACCTGACCTGCAAGATTCAATTCCATATCAACTCCAATTTCAAGATTGCTAATACTTAATCAGTGCGGAGCCCCAGGTAAAACCTCCACCGAAGGCCTCCAGTAACAGCATATCGCCACGTTTGACTCTGCCGTCGCGCACCGCTTCATCCAGCGCAAGCGGCACGGAAGCGGATGACGTATTGCCATGGCGGTCGACACTGATAACCACCTGGTCCATGCTCATTTCGAGCTTCCTGGCTGTGGCGACAATAATTCTCAGGTTGGCCTGGTGAGGGATCAGCCAGTCGAGTTCGGACTTATCCATGTTATTGGCCTCCAGGGTCTCGTCCACGATCCTGCCCAGAGTCCGTACGGCAACTTTGAATACTTCGTTGCCCTTCATCAGGAGTTCAGGCCTTCCGTCATTTTCTTCAATGCCGGCAAATCCGCGCGAGACGCCAACCTCAGTGCTGAGCAGATCTGCATGGTTGCCATTGGCGTGAATGTGCGTGGAAAGAATACCTGGCTCATCAGATGCCTCGAGCACCACCGCTCCAGCACCGTCACCGAATAGCACCGCGGTCTCCCGCTTGGTCCAGTTGACTATGCTGCTCAGTGTTTCCGAACCACAAACGAGTGCTTTCCTGGCATCCCCGCAACGAATGAATTTGTCGGCGACACTCAGTGCGTAAATGAAGCCGGAACAGGCTGCATTGACGTCCATGGCGCCGCAATCCGGCAAACCCAGTTTTTTCTGTATCAGGCAGGCTGAGCTGGGAAAAACGAGATCGGGGGTTGTTGTTCCCATCACCAGAAGATCGATTTCAGATGGATCGACAGCAGCAGCTTCAAGGGCATTGCGGCAGGCCTGTTCGGCCAGCGTGGTGGTGGATTCTCCTTCCCCGACAATGCGCCGTTCACGGATTCCGGTTCTCTCCCGAATCCACTGGTCATCGGTATCCATGATTTTTTCGAGATCCTTATTGGTGACCACCTTCTCAGGGAGGTAACTGCCGGTACCGCATATTCTTGAATAAATCACGATGTCATCTCCAGATGGTACTCGTGTATCGAAGCCTCTATTTTTTTCGGTACCTGGCGCCGTGCTTCGCGCCCGGCCTCCAGAATTGCCTGCGTGAGGCCCTGGAAATCTGCCCCCCCATGGCTCTTGACTGCCACTCCATTCAATCCCAGCAGCGGCGCACCATTATGCGCCGAGGGGTCTCTGCGTGCCAACAGGCGGCGTAGCGAAGGGCCCGCCAGTGCGTCGCCCATCCTGCTTCGCCAATTTTCAGCAAGCGCTGCTTTCATTTCCGTCAGCAACATCCTGGCCAGCCCTTCGGTGGACTTCAAAATCAGGTTCCCCACGAAACCGTCACAAACGGCAATATCCACTTTGCCACTGAATATGTCATGCCCCTCTATGAAACCAACGTAGTTCAATGGTAAATCACTGAGCATGCCATGAGCTTTTCGCACCAGGTCATGCCCTTTACCTTCCTCGTGCCCGACGTTGAGCAGGCCGACGCTCGGCTTCTCAATCCCGTCAACCACGCTGGCGGTTACCGAACCCATCACTGCGAATTGCACCAGCTGTTCTGCACTGACGTTGAGATTGGCGCCCAGATCGAGCAATCCGGTGTGTTCACGCCGGTTCGGCACATACGCCATCAACGCAGGCCGCTGGATACCAGGCAGCATACCGATGAGCTTCACGCCAAGCACCATCATTGCCGCTGTGCTGCCACCGCTGACGCAGGCATGCGCATTGCCGTCGGCGACCAGCTCAAAGGCATTCCACATGCTGCTGTTCCTGCCTCGTCTGAGAACGGCGACTGATTTTGCATCCATCGGCAGGACAGAGTCGGCCGCCCGAACGTCCAGGCGATTCCTGGCGGACGGCTTGAGGCCATCAAGTTGTGCAGCGATTTCTTCCTGCTTGCCGACAAGGATGATTTGAAGCCGTGGATCAGCGTCAAGGGCAGCCAGGGAGGCAGGCACCGAAACAGTCAGGCCCTGGTCTCCGCCATGAGCATCAAGAGCCAGGACTGTCTTGTCAGTGACGCTCATGCAGGACCCTGAAGTGCCCGCTGTCTGGACTTATTCTTCGTCGAATTCTATGACGGGCGTGTCGATCACCTTACGGCCCTTGTAGTAGCCCTCCGGGCTTACATGATGACGAATGTGGGTCTCACCCGTGGTCGGCTCGACTGAAAGCGTAGGCGCTTTCAGAGAGTCATGTGAACGACGCATCCCACGCCTCGAAGGGGTTTTGCGACTTTTTTGTACAGCCATGTCTTACTACTCCCAAATCAAAAAATAATTTTGTTGTTCAATCCCGGGCTTTCTCTTTCAGCAGCTCAGCCAATCCGGCAAACGGACGCTGAAGCTGTTCTTCCCCGGGTTCAGAAGCGGGTGTGACCACGCCATCTGTTGATAATTCAATTTCCTTTAATGCCGGATTCCTGGGTACTTGCGGAAGTCCCAACAGCAATTCATCTTCCACTATCTGCAGGAGAGCCATGCGGCCATGATCCAACAGCACCGGATCGTAGTTTTCAGGCATCTGCTCCTGTTGGGCCAAATCTTCAATAACCGCCAGGCGGCTGTTGCGCCGTACCAGCTCGCGGTACGGTTCCAGACTTCGCTGGCAGATCAGCATCAGCTCTGCATCAACCGACAGATCCACGATCAGGTCTTTTTGCTGGTCGTAACCGAACCGGGCGCTGAACCGGGCGCTACCCTCATCCGAAGCCAACAGGGGAAGCAGGCGCTTCATGCGCTTCAGAGGCATCGTCCCCTGGAACACTCTATGCCCGTCCGCCGCTTTTCCGGGATCAACCAAGTCTGGATATTCACGAGACATAGCTGCACAATTCAATTCGACTCAACACAAACGGAATATTTTACTACAAAAATGCATTCACGGTCACCTATACGAAATATAATTCTCGCTTCATCCAGCCCATACCGGAAGTTGCTGCTGGAACGGCTGCAGCTGGAATTCAGTGTGCTTTCCCCTGCTATCGACGAAACACCGCTCGATCAGGAGTCTCCGCAACAACTGGTGGTCCGCCTGGCGCAGGAAAAGGCCCGGGCCGTTGCGGCCCGGCACCCGGCAGCAGTCGTGATCGGTTCTGACCAGGTTGCGGCCTTCCAAGGCAATATTATTTGCAAGCCGGGTAGCTCCGGGAAGGCCGTCCAGCAACTGCGGCAGTTCAGCGGCAACAGCGTGCAGTTCCTCACGGCCGTCCGGGTTTGTTGCCATGATTCCGGTTTTGATTCCGGTTCAATGGTGATCACGGAAGTGAACTTCCGGTCGCTGACCGACGGAGAAATCCGCCGTTACGTGGAACTGGATCAACCCGTGGACTGCGCGGGCGGATTCAAGTCAGAGGCTGCGGGTATCAGCCTTTTGAATTCCATGCGCAGTGAGGATCCAAGCGCCATCATAGGCTTGCCGCTGATCGCCGTTTCGGGCCTGCTTCGCAAGGCCGGCTTCACACTACCGTAAAATCCACTGTCAATTGATCCTGATCGTTGGTTACGCACTGGCGATCTGTCATGATCATTA
>DAOWGA010000284.1 GCA_030637665.1 Lysobacterales bacterium
ATCGAGAAACGGAGCCAGGCGGTGAACCGGGTTGTCGAGATGTTGCGGGAAAGCCGTATGCCCCTGGATGCCGTTCACTTGCAGGCGGGCGTGAATAGAGCCACGGCGACCCACGCGAACGGTGTCCCCCAGATGCTCCTGGCTGGAAGGTTCCCCCACCAGGCAATAATCCGGCCGCCTGCCGCGGCGCTGCAATTCCTCTGCGACCCGAACAATGCCATCAATGGCATCGCCTTCCTCGTCGCTGGTCAGTAACAGACCGATTTGTCCCGGGTGATCCGGATGCTGGGCGGCGAAGGTTTCCAGCGCCACCACCATGGCCGCCACAGCGCCTTTCATATCCGCCACACCCCGACCATACAACTCACCGTCTTTTTCATCAGGATGAAACGGCAGGAATGTCCACATATCTTCCGGACCGGTTGGGACCACGTCGGTATGGCCCAGGAACCACAAGGAGGGAGAACCCCGCCCCCGGGTAATCAACACATTGCTGACGTCACCGCACAGAAACCATTCGATATCAAATCCCATTGGCAGCAATCGCTCGCTGATCAGGCGTTGACAGCCGGCGTCATCCGGCGTGACTGATGGCCGCGCCGTCAACTCGCAGGTCAGTTCCAGTACACGGGACATGGTCAGATGTAGTCCTCCAGGTGCGCCGGCGAAAACCCGATATCCAGTATGGTTTTACCATCGGTGATAACGGGGCGCTTGATCAGGGTCGGGTTGGCCAGCAACAAGGGCAAGGAGCGGGTTTCGGCCGCCTGTTTTTCCTGCTCAGACAACTTTCTCCATGTTGTGCTGCGTTTATTGAGCAAATAGGGGCCATGAGCCGATTCGAGCCAGTTCTTCAGCAGGGACTCCGGCAGGCCGTCCAGGCGAAAGTCATGGAATGTAAATGGCACATTTCGGGTCTTGAGCCATCTCATGGTATGGCGACAGCTATCGCAGTTTCCTATCCCGTAAATATGCAGATGCACCCTGTATTCATTCAACATTACGCAGAATCTCGTTGACGCTGGTGCGGGACCGCGTCTGTTCATCAACGCGCTTGACGATAACAGCACAGTAAAGCGAGTGGCTGCCATCTGCCGCCGGCAGTGATCCTGGAACCAGCACGGAACCGCTGGGTACGCGGCCACGAGTGATTTCACCGGTTTCACGATTGTATATCTTCGTGCTCTGGCCGATATACACACCCATCGAAAGCACGCTGCCCTGCTCAACGATCACGCCTTCTACCACTTCGGAACGGGCTCCGATGAAACAATTGTCTTCGATGATCGTAGGTGAGGCCTGCAAGGGCTCCAGAACGCCACCGATACCGACGCCGCCGGAAAGATGCACATTGCGGCCAATCTGGGCGCAGGACCCAACGGTTGCCCAGGTATCTACCATGGTCCCGGAACCCACGTAGGCGCCGATGTTGACGTAGCTGGGCATCAAGACCGCATCGTGTCCAATGTGGGCGCCTCTGCGCACCGTCGCCGGCGGCACGACCCTGGCGCCTGTTTCTTTGATGCCTTCACCCAACTCACTACCCCAGCGCAGCGGCAGCTTGTCGAAAAATTTCGCGTAACCGGCGTCAATTACCTCGTTAGGATGTATACGAAAGGACAGTAGCACAGCTTTTTTGAGCCACTGGTTGACGGTCCATCGACCGGTGCTGCCGGCCGGTTCGGCAACTCTCAAATCACCCGTTTCCAGGCCGTCCAGGCAATCTTCCACGGCCTGGCGCAAATCTGCCGAAGCGCTTGCCGGCGACAATTCACCGCGTTGTTCCCAGGCGGATTCAATCAGCTCCGCCAGCGCTCTGCGTTTCTCTTTGACAATCATCCGGTATTACCCTGTTTCCAAATGTTCCTTGATCGACTGGACAAGCTTTTCCCTGGCCGAATCCGTCAGCGGCTGATGATTGGAATCGCTGATCAGGAATGTATCTTCGACGCGCTCTCCAAACGTAGCAATACGTGCATTGTGCACTTGTACACCTGCTTTGAATATGGCTGCGGCAACGCGGGACAACAAGCCCGGCTGATCACTGCAATCAAGCTGCATCACAGTGCCGCCGCGGTCCGGGTCTTCTGTAAACCGGACCTCGGGCCTGAAAGTAAAATGCCTCAGCCGGCGGGGCATGGTGCGCCTCACCGGAGAGCGCAAATCCTGTTGTTTCAGTGCAGCTTCCAGACGCTGGACCAGCTCAGAAGCATCCTCCCCATTGAGCACATGGCCGTGTTGGTCCATTAACTGGAACATGTCAAAACTTCGCTCGTCTTCAGTCGTCAGGATCCTGGCGGACAGCACATCCATTCCCATCTCGTCCAGCACTGAAGTGATGCTTGCGAACAGGCCGTCATGATCCGGCACGCAAACCAGCAGTTCCGACACTCCGTGGGGCTGCACACCGCGGATCTCAACTATTGTCTTGGTTCCAGTCCGGCGCACGACTGTTTCAGTTGCCCATTCCAGTTGATCCGGGCTGAAACGCCAGAAAGCAGCCTCCGGCAAGGTGTTCCAAAGCAGGCTGATCGCATCAGATTCCACCCCGTGCAGCAGCAGACGGCTGAGCGCGGCCGAACGCGTCTCCCGTATCCGCGTAGCCCGTTTCAAAGGATTTTCAAGTCCGCGTCTCAATGCATTCCCGGTGGCAATGTAAAGGTCCCACATCAGTCCATTTTTCCAACTGTTCCACAATTTTGGACTGGTGGCAGCTATGTCAGCCACGGTCAACAGGTAGAGGTGGTCCAGGAAGCGGGTGTTTCCCACTACCTCGGCAAACTGCTGGATATTCGCAGGATCTGAGAGATCTTTTCTTTGCGAGGTCTGCGACATCAACAGGTGATGCTCCACCAGCCAGGCAATCATTTCCCGCTCCGGGGGTTCGACGCCCAGCCGTTCACAGAATTTCTTCGCGTCGACAGCGCCAAGCTCGGAATGGTCACCACCCCGTCCCTTGGCAATATCGTGAAAAATGGCCGCCAGGTAGAGCAGCTCAGGTTTGGCGATTCGTTTGAAAACCGCCCGCGCATGCGGAAAACGTTCGCGGTACTTGCCATAGGCGAAACGCCTCAGGTTGCGTACGACAAACAGGGTATGCTGGTCAACGGTATATACATGGAACAGGTCATACTGCATGCGGCCGACGATATTGCCGAATTCAGGAATCAGCGCCGCCAGCAGTCCATAGCGATTCATGCGCTGCAGCTGCGTGTACACACCTTCCGGTTGTCTCAGCAGCTCGAGAAAACAGCGATTGACGTCTTTGTCTTTCCTGAAATCACCGTCAACCAGGTACAGTTGGTCGCGAATCATGCGTATGGTTGAGGCAGTCACCCCGCGCAGTTCCTCGTTCTGAGCGAGAAGAACGAATATCTCCATCAGGGCAAGCGGCCGGCGAGTAAAGACTGCGTCATCGGCAGGCTCAATGAAACCGTGGCGAATGCGGAAATCCCGCCCCAGGGGTTTCGTTTCATGTTCCGCGGAAAAAAACAGTGCTTCCCGGTACAACTGTAACAGGCTTTCATTCAGCCGCTCCAGCCTCATGACCGTCCGGTAGTACAACTGCATGAATTGCTCGACCGCCAGTGAGTTTTCCCGGTCTTCAAAGCCAAGTCGTTCGGCAATCTGCCGTTGGTAATCAAACAGCAGGCGGTCTTCAGAACGCCCGGCCAACAGGTGAAGTGCGAAACGCACTCGCCACAAGAAGCGCTGTCCGCCTACCAGGTCACGGTGCTCTGATTCACTGATAACGCCGTTCTCGACCAGGCCGTGAAGCGTGCTGGCGCCATAATGGCGCTTTGCTACCCAGGAGATCATTTGGATATCGCGCAGACCGCCAGGGCCTTCCTTGATATTTGGCTCCAGGTTATAGGCTGTTTCGTGGTAGCGGGCGTGCCGCTGTTGCTGTTCCTCGAACTTGGCCGCAAAAAACTCTTTTCCCGACCACATGTATCGAGTGGACGTGGCTTCGAGCATGGCATCCAGCAAGGGTTTGGAACCTGCAAGAAGACGTGATTCCATCACGGTGGTGGCGATTATGACGTCCTCTTCAGCTCTTTCGCGGCATTCCTTGAGTGTACGGACACTGTGGCCCAGATAGAAACCGGCGTCCCAGAGCAGTTGCACGAATGATTCTATTTCACTTTGCGGCAGCGTTTTGCCGATTCCATCCCCGAGCAGAATCAACAAATCAATGTCTGAATACGGATGCAATTCACCACGCCCGAACCCACCGACTGCAACCAGGCTGATGTGCCCGGAAAACGGAACCAGGCACTTCCATGCCAGTAGCAATAATTGCTCAGCGACCCATGCGCGGGCGCGAACCAGTTGGACTATGTCCTCCCTGGCCCAGAATTTTTCAGCCAGGGCTTTGTCCGCATTCGTTAGTGAGTCACGAATGAAGTCCCTGAGTTCAGCGGACTTTTTTTGAACATCGGCTGCTTTCTGGTCGATCAGATCAATCTTGCCGAAGAATGCCTCAATGGCCGCCAGGTTCAGGCAGCCACTGGATGCCGGAGGTGCTGCCAGCCGTCCCAGCATAGCTAGTACGCCCTTAACAAGGACCAGCCATTGTCTGCGGACTGTGCCTTGTCTTGGGTCATCTGCTTAGCTCTGAACATGGCAATATCACCTTGAAGGAGTACTAGAGTTCGTCTTCAGGGAGGCGCGTAAGTACCTCGTGCCCATCATCTGTTACCGCGATGGTATGTTCCCATTGTGCTGACAGGCTGCGGTCCCGTGTCAGCACTGTCCAGCCATCCGGCAGCAATTTGGTCTCGCGGCGGCCCAGGTTGATCATTGGCTCGATGGTAAATACCATTCCGGGGACCAGGACTTCGCCGGTTCCAGGACGCCCATAATGAAGAACCTGCGGATCTTCGTGAAAGCCCTGCCCTATGCCGTGGCCGCAGTATTCTCTTACCACGGAACAACCCTGGCTTTCCGCATATCTTTGGATCGCGTGTCCAATGTCGCCCAGCCTCATACCGGGCTTGACCATTTCAATCCCTGTCACCATGGAACGATAGGCAATATCACAGATTCTCCTGGCTTTGATGGAGGGCTTGCCAAGCTGAAACATTTTGCTCGTGTCACCGTGCCAGCCGGCCTTGATGACGGTGATGTCGATATTAACGATATCACCGTCCTTGAGGCGTTTCTCGCCGGGAATCCCGTGGCAGATTACGTGATTGACCGAGGTGCAAATTGACTTTGGAAAACCCCGGTAATTGAGGGGTGCCGGAATGGCGTCCTGACGCACCGTGATGTACTCGTGACAAATATCATCCAATTCGGCCGTGGTCACGCCCGGCTGAACATAGGGACGAACCATGCGCAATACGTCGGCCGCAAGCTGGCCTGCCACCCGCATCTTCGCAATTTCTTCACTGTTTTTTAGTATGATCCCCATATTCCCACGCTTTGCAGCGATATTTCTCAACTATGCCTGTCGCAAAATTGAATATTGTACATGCCTTTTGCCCTATGACGTGTGCGAATGCAACTGGGATAATTTAGTGTTGTCAGACTAGTACTCCTTCAATGTGATAACTAGTGCCACCGCGTATTTTTGGGATGGGAGAGCTACAAGTATGCGCAATTTTTTCAGATATATTTTGCCCTTGGGTGTAATCGCACTTTCGATCCTAATCGTCATTTCGCTGGTGCTCGTGGCCAAGAGCAAGCGGCCGGAACGTAAAGAGGCAAAAGAGCAAGTCATGATCGTCGATGCGATCCAGGCCGAAGCGGTTTCGCTGAACCTGCCGGTTTTTTCGCAGGGTAGCGTCAAACCACGCACCGAGACGACCGTGGTAGCCGAAGTGTCGGGTAAGATTGTTGATGTTTCTCCCAATTTCATCTCTGGCGGCTTTTTCCGGAAAGGTGAGGTCCTGCTGCAGATCGATCCCAGCGATTACGAGACTGCACTCAAGCGTGCCCAGGCCAATCTTGCCTCCAGAAAAGCCCAGCATGCTGAACAGAAAGCGCGCTCCGAGCAGGCGCTGAAGGACTGGAGTAACCTGGGTCGCACAGGTGAGCCGTCAGATTTGACACTGCGCAAACCACAGCTGGCGGAAGCGCTGGCCAACGTACAGGCTGCAGAAGCTGACCTCCAGAAAGCACAGCGTGACCTGCAGAGAACACAAATCAATGTGCCTTACGACGGCCTGGTACGAATCAAGAAAGCCGATATTGGGCAGTACGTCACACCGGGAACGCCCCTTGGTGTGACTTTCGCGATTGACTCGGCAGAGATAAGGCTACCGTTGTCGGCAACGGATGTTTCATTTCTTGATCTGCCTTCGGCCACGGACCCCGGGGACAAACCGTTTCCCCGCGTCAGACTGAGATCAGACAGCGCAGGACTGTCCGCTGAGTGGCAGGCAGAAATCATCCGGACCGAAGGTGTGATCGACGAGAAAAGCCGCGTGACATATGCCGTTGCCCGGGTGATCGATCCGTACGGCGTGCTTGGCTTGAGCACGCAAAGTGAATTGCGCGTAGGAACCTTCGTCCGCGCCGAGATAGAGGGCGTGCAGGTGGACAATGCCATCGTATTGCCCCGTGCTGTGCTCGGCACAAACAACACGGTGCTGGTCGCCGGCAAGAACAATAAGTTGGAGATCCGCCCGGTAAGCGTGATCCGGGCTGAGCCGAAAAATGTCTATATCAGTGACGGCATTGAAAGTGGCGAATTTGTCATAACCACTCTGCTGGATGCACCCATCGCCGGAACGCCGGTTGTAATCAGCGGACAGGACAATCCTTCGTCCGGGCCGGAATCGCCCACTGACGGTGTGGTTGCAAGCGTCGGAGCCGAGCAGTGAACAAGGGCCCGTATGCGTCACTGATCACCTGGTTTGCCCGTAACCATGTCGCGGCCAACCTGCTGATGACCATCCTGCTGGCAGGCGGCTTGTACTCAGCATTCACCATCAAGAAAGAACTCCAGCCCAAGGTTGAAATCGATGTCATTACCGTCGGTGTACCCTTCCTGGGCGCCACGCCAGAGGATGTTGAAGAAGGCGTGCTGGTGAAAATTGAGGAAGCGATCCAGGATATCGATGGGATCAAGGAAATGATCTCCACCGCCGTGCGGGGTTGGGGAGGGGTCAATATCGAAGTCGAGTCGGAATACGACGTGCTCGACGTGCTGGATCAGGTCAAGAACCGTGTGGACGCAATTTTCACTTTCCCGGAAAACACGGAAAAACCGATCTATTCTCGAGCGCAATTCCAGGAGCAGGTGATCATGTTAACGATCTCCGGTGAAGTGGATGAGCGCACCATGAAGGAATATGCGAAACAAATCAGGAACGAGGCGGTTGCGCTCCCGGGAGTAACGCGGGCCAATGTGATTGGAAGCCGCCCGTACGAAATCAGCATCGAGATCAGCGAATTCACCTTGCAGGCTTACGGCCTGACTTTGCTCGAAGTCGCACAGGCAATCCGCATGAATTCACTGGATCTGCCGGCCGGTTCCATTCGCTCGAAATCCGGCGACATCATGGTCCGAACCAAAGGCCAGGCCTATACCGCCAGGGATTTTGAGGACATCGTCGTGCGCACCAACGCAGATGGCACGCGCCTGTTGCTCAAGGACATTGCCCACATCCGTGACGAATTCATCGAAGGTGACCAATTCTCGGAACTCGACGGTAAACCGTCATTGACCATCCAGGTGTTCTCAGTCGGCATGCAGAGCGAGCTCGAAATCTCCGAGACAGTTCGCAATTATGCCAGCCAAAAAAGCAAATCCATGCCGGCGGGCATCAAGTTAACTGCCTGGGCTGACACCAGTTATTACCTGAAAGGCCGGCTTGACATGATGCTGAAAAACATGGTTTTCGGGGCGGCGCTGGTGTTTCTGATCCTGGCCTTGTTCCTGCGCCTCAAATTGGCATTCTGGGTGATGGTGGGCCTGCCGGTCGCGTTCCTGGGCACATTTTTCGTCATGCCCGCGCTCGACGTCACGGTAAACATGCTCAGCCTGTTCGGCTTCATCCTGGTATTGGGCATCGTGGTCGATGACGCCATCGTGATCGGTGAGAGTGCCTATACGAATATGCGCGCCAAGGGTCATTCCGTGGACAACATCATCGAGGGGGTACAGAAAGTAGCGATTCCTGCAACCTTTGGCGTGCTGACCACGATCGCAGCTTTCATTCCCATTCTCCTGGTTACCGGGGTAACGGGGCAATTTTTTTCTGCGATTGGCTGGGTGGTGATCCTGTGCCTGATGTTCTCGCTGGTGGAGTCCAAGCTGATCCTGCCGGCTCACCTGGCGCACATGAAAGTCCGCCATTACGACAAGGAAACCCACAACTTTTTGATCCGCTTCCAGCGCTTTTTCAGCGAAGGCCTGCACCATTTTGTCGATAATTTTTACCTGCCTTTGCTCAGGAAATCTTTGCAGCGGCGATACCTGACCCTGGCCATTTTCATCTCAGCATTGATCCTGTCTGTCGGGCTTTTGCTGGGCGGCCTGCTGCGTTACGTGTTTTTCCCTGATATGGCGGCCGATTTCCTGATGGTGAGTGTCGAAATGAATGATGGTACGCCACCGGAGCAGACGCACGAGACCTTGCGCAGAGTCCAGGAAGGCTTGTGGGAGGTTGATCGCAAGGTCAGCACGGATCAGGGCGTGGAATCCGGCGCAGTGGTACATCATGTTATTTCTTTCGCCGAGGGTGACACCAGAGGGCAGGTAATCACGGAACTGGTCAAGGAAGAATTCGCAGTGATAGACGGCCAGGAAGTTTTGCGCAGGTGGCGCCAGGAAGTCGGCGACGTTCCCGGTGTGAAAACGCTGGGTTTCTCCGGCGCAGGCGGCCATGGCCCGGGGGGCGGCCCCGCCGTCTCCCTGACACTGATGGGCAAAAACATCGACCAGGTGGCCAGGGCAGCCCGGGAACTGGAACGACGCATTCGTCAGTACGAGGGTGTTTACGATATACGCAACTCATTCCAGCACGGTACCGCCGAGATCAAGCTGAACATCAAGCCGGAAGCCGAGTCGCTGGGCCTGACGCTGTCGGACCTGGCCCGGCAGGTGCGCGCCGGTTTTTACGGTGAGGAAGTCCAGCGGGTGCAACGGGGCGAGGACGAAGTCAAGGTCATGGTTCGTTTCCCACGCGATGAACGCGACTCGGTGGGATACCTGGACAATATGCGCATTCGCACGCCGGATGGCGGTCGTGTCCCCTTCCATGCCGTGGCCGAAGTCGAAATGGGCGAGGCGCCGCTCCGGATCCAGCGTTACGACCGCGAACGCGCGGTGCGAGTCAGCGCCGAAGTGGACAAAGAGCGATACGAACCCGAAAAAATCACAAATGACATTCTGAATATTGAACTGCCGGAAGTGCTGAGGCAATTTCCCGGCGTTCGTCATCGTCTGAGCGGCTCCAGCCTGGCACTCAAGGAAGTACAGCATGACCTGATCAAGGGGGCCCTGTTTGCGCTGTTCCTGATCTATGCCTTGATGGCCATTCCATTGAAATCCTATGCACAACCGTTGATCATCATGTCCGTCATTCCCTTCGGCGCCATCGGCGCCCTGGCCGGGCACTGGCTCATCGGTATCGAGGTCACCATGATGAGCTTTTTCGGGATCATTGCGCTGGCCGGTGTGGTGGTCAATGACAGCCTGATCCTGGTTGACTTCATCAATCGCGAGCGGAGCGTAGGTGTTCCAATGGGCCATGCCATCGTGGATGCCGCGGGCAAGCGTTTCCGGGCTATTGTCCTGACATCGCTGACCACATTTTTTGGCCTGATTCCGATCGTACTTGAGCCAAGCCTGCAAGCGAGAATCATCATCCCCATGGCGGTTTCGCTGGCATTCGGTATCCTGTTTGCGACAGTGATTACACTGTTCCTGATCCCAAACCTTTACCTGATTCTTGACGATTTCAAGAAATGGTTTGTGGAGGCCTGGAGCCACCTCATGCACGGAGGGCGGAAGCGCTCTGAGTCCCACTCCGTGATCATGCCTTCGAGCCAGGAGTCAACGGTCGAAAGACCTGAATCGTGAATATCAGGGACTCGCTGGCCGAGGCGCGCCACCTGCTCGCCTCCGAGTCTGAAAGACGGCTGGAAGCTGAAGTATTGTTGTGCCATTCACTGGGCGTCTCCAGAGCTTGGCTGTATGCCAATCCTGAGCAGGAAGTCACGGGCCGGCATCATGACGATTTCCTGCAACTGATCCAGCGGCGCCGGCAGGGTGAGCCCATTGCCTATCTCACCGGGATTCGGGAGTTTTGGTCACTCCGTCTCAAAGTGACGCCGGATGTGTTGATTCCAAGGCCGGAAACGGAGTTGTTGGTCGAAACGGCCCTGGCGCGTATTCCTTTCGATGCGTCCTGGCGAATTGCCGACCTGGGGACCGGCAGTGGCGCCATTGCCCTGGCCATTGCCAGGGAACGGCCCTGTTGCAAGGTGTATGCAACAGACATCAGTGCGGCGGCGTTGAGCATTGCACAGGAAAATGTCACTTCGCTGAACCTGGGGAATATTCGCCTGCTCCAGGGCTCCTGGCTTTCGCCACTGCAAGGAAAATTCAACTGCATTGTCAGTAACCCGCCCTACGTATCCAGTGATGACCCCCATATGAATGAGGGTGATATCCGCTTCGAACCCGCAAGTGCTTTAACGCCCGGCGCCGATGCCATGGCGTGTATCAGGCACATTGCAGAAGAGTCACTGCCACGCCTGGAGGAGGGTGGATTGCTGGCTTTTGAACACGGCTGTGAGCAGGGGGAAGTCAGCAGGCAGCTATTGCTGCAACTGGGCTATGCAGACGTCGAGACGATCAGGGACCTGGCCGGTCTGGAAAGAGTGACGACAGGGAAAATGCCATAAACCTGCTGGTTTTCGGATCCCAGACACCAAAACAGACCGACATCCTGTCGATCTGCTGGTGTGGAGCCCTGTGTGTTCTGATTCTTATTATGCTCTTTATGTAAATTTATGTCAATTGTTGTCAAGACATATTTACCACATATTTGTAAAAATCAAACAATGAGCCCCTCGAAGTTAAAAATCAGGCAAAAAAAACCCCGCGGCTGCAATTGCTGCCGCGGGATTTTTGTATCGCAATAAATAGGCTTTCAGCCGTTATGCTCTGTGCCTAAACATTAAGCAAAGCGACGGAATCCTACAAAGCCAACACCCAGCATCAGCAGCGCCAGAATGGCCATGCCGTACTGATTCAGGGTCGGAATTCCTTCAAAGAAAACCGTGTTGGTGAATGTGCAGCTAGCAGCACCGCCACCAGGCATGATTTCCACTGAACCGGAGCTTCCTCCACCGCAGGAATTGTCGGTTTCGACCGAACTGTCCTGACCCATCTCACTGATGTAAACCATGGTTCCGCCATCAGATGGGGTAACCAGGACTGAACCACTGTCGTCACCGTACAGGCTCAACATGGCGCAATCATAATCATTGCCATTGCCTGCGGGGATGTCAAAGCAGGGAGAACCACCAGTGATTTCGCCCATGCTTGTGATCTTGAAGCTAGAGTCC
>DAOWGA010000021.1 GCA_030637665.1 Lysobacterales bacterium
CCGGTCTGCCTCAAATGTACCGGCCAGCGAAGGCGCATCGCCGATCGCGGCAACATCGCGCAGATCGAATGACAGGCCGTCCAGGCAGCCGAATAGTCCCTTACGCCAGTCATCTGTTTCAGCTACCACCTGTATTTCAAAGTGGTCCGCCCACCAGGATTCCGGATCGGCAGGCGGCAGATACCAGTAATCGTCGGGCTGGTAATAATACAATTGCGGCTTTTCACCGGGGCGTATAAGTAAGGCGCTGTCATGGTGGTGAGTCAGCGGCAACCAGGCCAGAAAATTGGGATTGGGCCTGAATGCATACTCGTAATCATCCTGGAAACTGATCAGAGGCGCCCCCGAATGCACCAGCACGGCCTGCAGATTTTCGGCTTCGAGAGCAGTTTCCCAACGGCTTTGCATCTCCGCGACATGCGCCGCATAGTGTTCCACGAATTCTTTGGCCATGAATGCCTTCCGTATTGGATTTACTTGGTACCGTCTGCGGGAAAATTGGTAGAATAGGCGGCTTTGGCGCCCTGGCCCGATCCGTCATTCCAGGCAGTTTCGGCGTGCAGATGCGCACTTTAGTCCCTGTTAGCGAGTAAGGCAAATTGACTATCCGTTTATACAACACGCTCAAGCGTGAAAAGCAGGATTTCGAGCCGATCAACCCGGAACGGGTGACGATGTACGTTTGCGGCCCCACCGTTTACAACTTTGCGCATATCGGCAATGCCCGGCCTGCCATCCTGTTCGACTTGCTTTACCGTCTGCTGGCCCTGCATTACAAAGAAGTGGTCTATGCCCGAAACATCACCGACGTAGACGACAAGATCAATGCGATTGCGGCCCAATTGGGCGTTCCAATCGCGGAAGTCTCATCACGCTATATCGACGCTTACCACGCGGACATGGCAGCTCTGGGCGCAAGCCTGCCGAGCATTGAGCCGCGCGCAACAGACCATATCAAGCAGATGATCCGCATGATCCAGCGACTGCTCGATGCCGGCCATGCCTACGCCGCCGAAGGGCATGTACTGTTTGACATTGATTCCTTCGAAAATTACGGCTCACTTTCACGGCGGGATATGCGCGAAATGGTGGCCGGTTCCCGTGTTGACGTGGCTCCGTTCAAAAAGAATCCTGGCGACTTCGTCCTGTGGAAGCCTTCGGTGGACGATCAGCCCGGATGGGACAGCCCGGGGGGCTGGGGGCGGCCTGGTTGGAACCTGGAGTGCTCGGCCATGGCAGAGGCACACCTCGGAGAAACCATCGATATTCATGGTGGCGGACAGGACCTGATCTTCCCGCACCACGAAAACGAAATCGCCCAGAGCGTCTGCTCCCATGATGGCAGTCCATTTGCGCGTTATTGGATCCACAACGGCTTCGTCACGGTCGAAAAGCGCAAGATGTCCAAATCACAGGGCAACACCCTGGTGGTGCATGACCTGCTTAAAACCTACCCGGGTGAAGTATTGCGTTACCTGTTGCTCAGCGGACACTACCGTCAGCCCCTGGACTGGTCGGACAAAGAACTGGGCCGGGCCCGGCGAACTCTGGATCGGCTCTACGGTGTCTTGCGCAGCGCCAGTGACCGCTTCGGGCCGTTTGTTGCTGACGATCGTCCGGGCGAGGACTTCCTGGATACCCTGCGTGATGATCTGAATACACCGCTGGCGCTGGCCGAGTTCAACCGCGTGGCCCGCGAACTGGCCAAAGCTGAAGATTCGGCCCAGGCGCGAAAATTCGCGGGTGAGTTGCTCGCCAATGCGGAACTGATCGGACTGCTGCAGGTTTCCCCGGACAGTTGGTTTGGAGCCGATTCTGCTGACCCGGAAAGCGAAGCCATCGATGCCCTGATCGAGCAACGCAACCAGGCCCGCGCCAAGCGGGATTTTGCCACGGCTGACGCCCTTCGCGACCGGCTCACCGCAATGGGCATCGTTTTGGAAGACGCTGACGGCATCACTCGCTGGCGCCGGACTGATTCCTGACGCTGATGCATGACCCTGCTGCCATCCAGGATGAAATCATCAGTTCATTCGGCCTGTTCAGCGAGTGGCTGGACCGTTACCAGTACCTGATCGATCTCGGCCGTAAGCTGCCACCGCTGGCAGAAGAAGAAAAATCCGATGACAAACTGCTCGCAGGCTGCCAGTCGCGGGTCTGGCTGTACCTGGAAGGCGACCGCAGCCAGGTCGCTATCCGCGCCAACAGCGATGCCGCTATCGTCTCCGGCCTGATCGCCCTGCTCATTCAG
>DAOWGA010000027.1 GCA_030637665.1 Lysobacterales bacterium
CCGCGATCCTTCCCGTCCGGTTGCAACGGGAGATAAGAGTAACAAGAGAACTTGACGCCTATTTTTTCTGCAGGCGCTCCACCAGTTCCTTGAGCGTATTCCGCGTTGATTCGGAAAACCAGATATTCACGAATCCTTCCACGCCCAGTTCACTGCTGTCATCGAACAGGGCATGAAGATCAGCCCGGGCCATTTCGCGGGTAGTCAGCATAGCCGGCCCGGGTAAGGCGAGGTGCTGTTCACACCATTCCACGGCACGAGGCACGGCATCATCCGGTTGATCCACCAATTCGTCCACCAGGCCGATGGCGAGCGCTTTTTCCGAGCTCATGATTTCCCCGGCCACCAACATTCGTTCCGCGGTATGGGCGCCTACGATCCTCACCAGTGCGCTGTGTATCACTGGGGGAACGACCAGTCCAACCTGGACTTCATTCAATCCGGTCTTAAAGCCCTCACGGGGCATAATCCGGTAGTCGGCAAAAAGCGCCATCACGATGCCGCCGGCAAGCGCGTGTCCGTTAATGGCAAACGCGGTCGGGACCGGCATTTGGGTGATCGTTTGCAGTAGCCTGAGAAAAGACTGCCAGAACCTGGAAACCTGGTCGCGATCATAATTGATCATTTCGGGTATATCGAGTCCGCCGGAAAACAGCCCCGGCCGACCGGATACCACTACTGCGCCCGCGTTTTCTCCCGCTTCCCGGAGTGAGTTCGTGAGCGCCAGAATCAGGTCCTGATTCAGCGCATTAGCCGGTGGACGGGCTAAATTCAATTCACGGACGTTGCCGTGATCAATCGTTTCCAACATCATTTTTCCTTCGGCAGATTATTTGTTCACAGTGGGCTCAGGGCTTGCAGTCTAATCTGTGCAGGCAAGGAGCGCAAAAAGGGTGGCCCCGCGCCGCCCTTTTTGCTAATTTGCATCTCAGGTATTGCGCGCAAGGCTTATTGTTCAGCCTGGGTTCAGCCGTGAACATTCACAATAGAGTAAAGGCAAGATCACCGGAGGTCTGAAAATGAACAAAGCACTCATCGCCCTGGTTTCCGGAATCATGTTGCTGGCTTTCACTACCACGGCCCGTTCACACGACGTCGTTGATGTAAATGGCAAGCCGATCGGTACCCACAAACATGTCTGGCAACAGCAGGCATACGGTAAAGACTACCGGCAGGGGCACTCTGTAAACGGCCCCCAGGGCAGTATTACGACCTGGGCGCCCAACACTTACCGGGGATACGACGCGGGAAGTGCTGTGCGTTTTGCCAGACCGGTTCCAATTTCTGAGAGACCCAAGGCCGGGGATAATATACCCGCTTTGAAATCCGGCTCTAAGATTACATACGGACAAAGAAACCAGCGCGGTTAGGGTCAAGGGGTCGATTAATAAGCCGTGCACTCATTCCCAGTGTGAATATGGCCAAGCCATGAAGCAGTTGATTTGGATCGCAGCCTGCCTTTTGCTGGCTGGCTGCTCACGCCCGGCGGCCGAAAGTCAGCTCTTGTTTGAAGATGCATGGGTCAGGGCCATGCCGCCCGGCTCGATGATGACGGCCGGTTTTGGCCGATTGGTCAATAACAGCAATGTGGACCTCGAAATCACTGCATACACCAGCCCTCAGTTTGCTGATGTGAGCCTGCATCGGACTGTGCTGGAAGATGGCATGAGCCGGATGAAAGAGGTGCCGACACTGATGATTCCGGTTGGATCAGAAATTGAACTGGCGCCCGGGGGCTATCACCTGATGTTCATGCAGCCTATTGAAAAGCAAGGGGATGTTCTTCTGCTTCACGTCGACGTAGATGGAGGCGGGCGTTTTAGCTTCGAGCTCCCGCTCGAGCGGCGCTGATCAAGTGGAATTCAGGCGCTTTTCAGGCGTTTTGGTTCACTGAACATGCGGGCCAGGAACTGGCCAGTGTAGGAATGCGTCATCCTGGCCAACTGCTCAGGCGTGCCCTGCGCAATGATTTCACCGCCTCGGTCGCCACCTTCCGGACCCAAGTCGATGACCCAGTCAGCGGTCTTGATAACGTCCAGGTTATGTTCGATCACGACCACCGTGTTGCCGTGGTCACGCAGACGGTGCAGAACGCTGAGCAACTGTTCGATGTCCTGGAAGTGCAGGCCGGTGGTTGGCTCATCAAGAATGTAAAGAGTTTGCCCGGTGTCGCGCTTACTGAGCTCTTTTGAGAGCTTGATGCGCTGCGCTTCGCCACCCGACAGCGTGGTGGCGCTTTGACCCAGGCTAATGTAGGACAAGCCGACATCGGTCATCGTCTGCAGCTTGCGGGCGATGGTTGGCACCGGCGCAAAAAACTCCAGCGCATCTTCCACCGTCATCTGCAGTACTTCGTGGATGTTCTTGCCTTTGTAGTTGACGCTGAGCGTCTCACGGTTGTAACGCTTGCCAAGGCAGACATCACAAGGCACGTAAATATCCGGCAAAAAGTGCATTTCGACGCGGATCAGCCCGTCACCCTGGCAGGCTTCGCAACGCCCGCCTTTCACATTGAAACTGAAGCGGCCCGGCTTGTAGCCACGCGCCCTGGCTTCCTGCGTACCAGCGAATAAATCCCTGATGGGCGTAAACATCCCGGTGTAGGTTGCCGGGTTTGAGCGCGGCGTGCGCCCAATCGGTGACTGATCGATGTCGACAACCTTGTCGAACAGGGCGAGGTTTTCAACCGACTCAAACGGCGCCGGTTGAGGGGAACTGCCATAAAGTTCACGAGCGACCAGTCTGTGCAGCGTGTCATTGATCAGGGTAGATTTCCCTGAGCCTGAAACACCCGTGACGCAGACGAACAGGCCGGCGGGAATATCCAGCGTGACCTTCTTGAGATTGTTGCCGGTGGCGCCGATTACTTTGAGTGTCCGCAGGGGATTGGGCACCGTTCTTTCCTTCGGCGTCGCAATTTTCCTCGTTCCTGACAGGTACTGACCGGTCAGGGAATCCGGATCCTGCTGCAGCTCTTCCGGCGTTCCCCGGAAGATTATTCTGCCCCCGTGGACACCGGCTCCCGGGCCGATATCCACCACGTAGTCTGCCGACCGAATGGCTTCCTCGTCATGTTCGACGATGATAACCGTGTTGCCGATATCGCGCAGGCGCGTGAGTGTGGCCAGCAGGCGTGCGTTGTCACGCTGATGCAGTCCAATGGAGGGTTCGTCCAGGATGTACATCACGCCGACCAGGCCAGCGCCGATCTGGCTGGCCAGGCGGATGCGCTGGGCTTCCCCGCCGGACAAGGTATCGGCCTTGCGGTCCAGGGTGAGGTAATCCAGGCCAACGTTTACCAGGAAGTGCAGCCTGTCTCCTACTTCCTTGACGATTTTCTTCGCTATCTCGCCCCGGCTGCCATCCAGTTTGAGCTGGTCGAAAAACTGCAAGCAGCGCACTATGGGCCAGGCCGTTATCGTGGGCAGGTTGGTATCAGCGACGAAGACATGCCTCGCTTCCTGATTCAGTCGTTGTCCATTGCAGGCCGTGCAGGCTTTCTGGCTGATGTACTTGGATAATTCCTCGCGCACGATGCGTGAATCTGTCTCGCGGTAGCGCCGTTCCAGGTTGGGAATGATTCCGGCAAACGGGTGTCTGCGTTTTTGCACACCGCTGTCGCCGAAGTAACGGAACTCAATGATTTCATCACCGCTACCATAAAGCACGGTGTCACGGATTTTCTTCGGCAGTTCTTCAAAAGGCGTGTCGACATCGAATCCGTAATGTTTTGCAAGCGCCTGGATGATTTGGAAATAGTATGCGTTGCGGCGATCCCATCCGCGGACCGCACCGCCGGCCAGGCTGACATGCGTGCTGCTCACGACCCGGTCCGGATCAAAAAACTGGCTCACACCGAGGCCATCACACTCCGGACAGGCGCCATTCGGATTGTTGAAAGAAAACATCCGGGGCTCGAGTTCTTGCAGGCTGTAGTCGCAATAGGGGCAGGAAAAGCGGGCGCTGAACAGTTTTTCTTCCAGCGCGCTGTCTTCATCCATCGGCGAGATCACGGCGATTCCCTCTGTCAGCGTGATCGCTGTTTCGAAAGACTCGGCCAGCCTTTGCTTCAAATCCTCCCGGACGCGAATGCGGTCTACGACAACTTCGATTGAATGCTTTCGGCGCAATTCCAGGGGCGGTACTTCGTCCAGGTCATAAACGCTGCCGTCGACGCGTGCACGCACAAAACCCTGGGCGCGGAGTTCATCAATCAGTTGCAGGTGCTCACCCTTACGGTTGCGCACCACCGGCGCCAGCAGCATCAGCTTGCTGCCTTCCGGCATGTTCATCACATGGTCCACCATCTGGCTGATGGTCTGCGCCTGCAGCGGAATGCCGTGGTCCGGACAGCAAGGCGTACCCACCCGGGCAAACAACAATCTCAGGTAGTCGTAAATTTCAGTAATCGTTCCGACGGTTGAGCGGGGATTGTGCGAAGTTGATTTCTGCTCAATGGAGATAGCGGGTGACAAGCCTTCGATGTGATCGACATCCGGCTTTTCCATCATGGACAGGAACTGGCGCGCATAAGCGGAAAGCGATTCGACGTAGCGGCGCTGGCCCTCCGCGTAGATGGTGTCGAAAGCCAGCGAAGACTTTCCTGATCCCGAGATTCCGGTAATGACGATGAGTTTGTCCCGGGGTAAATCCAGGTCAATATTGTCGAGATTGTGGGTACGGGCCCCGCGTATGATTATCTTGTCCATGATGTATTTGCAGGGCGGAATTTCCGTCATCCAAACCACACACTATACTCCCGGAAGTGATTTGCAGGCAAAGTCCTTTATGTTTTATTCTAAAAACGCGAAAATACGTTAAGAAATCCCAATGCATTGTGCACAAGGGCAAATCCACCCCGAATTCTGAATATAACCAGGGTCATCTACCTGTCAGAGTAGTTTTAGGATATAATTATCTGTTCCCAGAGGTTGACCAAACCCCTTAAAACAGCTAACATTCCCGCCCTTTTGTAGGGCCGTTCTCACACGGAGCTGGAATCCAATGTACGCAGTATTTAAAACCGGTGGCAAGCAGTACCGTGCAACCACCGGGGACGTTTTAAAAGTCGAAAAAATTGAAGCCGAAAAAGGCGCAACGCTTGAACTCGATAAAGTATTGATGGTCGGTGAAGGCGAAGACGTGAAAATCGGCGCACCTTACCTCGAAGGGGGCAAGGTAACCGCTACCGTGCTCGACCACGGCCGGCGTGACAAAATTAAGGTTATCAAGTTCAAGCGCCGCAAGAACTATCGCAAGCAGATGGGACACCGTCAGTACTTCACGCAGATTGAAATTACTGGCATTGACGCCTGACGGCGGAGGAATTGACTCATGGCACATAAAAAAGCAGGCGGCAGTACACGAAATGGCCGCGACTCGAATCCCAAGTACCTTGGTGTGAAGCGCTATGGTGGCGAATCCGTGCTGGCCGGTAATATTATCGTTCGGCAGCGGGGCACTCGTTTCCATGCAGGTGACAACGTTGGTGTTGGTCGTGACCACACCCTGTTTGCACTGTCAGATGGCAAGGTCAGGTTTGAAAACAAGGGACTCCCGAAGCGTAAATACGTCAGTGTGGAAACTTCCTGAAACTGAATTGGTTTTGAACGAAAACCCCGCTCAGGCGGGGTTTTTTTTGAGCCTTCGAAAATCCCGGATTTTCCCTGACGCATGAAATCAGAGATAAAATAGCAGCATGAAATTCGTTGATGAAGCCAATATCGCAGTAATC
>DAOWGA010000136.1 GCA_030637665.1 Lysobacterales bacterium
AAATGCATTAAGCTCCAGAGTAAAACGCCAATTGCCAGTTTGGTCATGGGATTAACCTGTGTTCCAGACTTGATCCTCAGTGTAAATGAAAAATGGGAAAGGACAATAACATATAATCAGGGCCTGTTAACACTTGCCAGGTCGCCGCGTTGCAGGCCCTAAGTACAATTTTGTTTATGAAATATTCCCTCGGACCGTTCTGCATTCAAAAGGAGCAAGGTTTGCACAAGCTTGTCAGTTGCCTGATTTTCACCTTGATCTGTGCGCCAGCGTTGCTGCACGCTGAAACTCTGATCCGCCAGGCCCTGTTCAAGATCGAGCGCAACAAGAACGCCAACATCGTTCAGTACGATGCTCAGATTGACCCGGACGGCAAGCTCCTCGAGAAGGAACCCATCGTTGCCTACTGGGTTCGCCTGGCCGAACAAGGGCAGGTTGAGCAGCTCAGCTGGGTTCAGAAGACCTTCGCTTATGGTTTCGATGTTAAGCTCAAGCGCAATAAAGACACCGTGGAACTGGACATGAAGATCGATATCGCTCGTCCGATCAGCGTGCAGCGCGAAGGGGATGAGTACCGTGCCACGACCCGCATCGATGGGTCAAACTCCTATATTGAAAAGCTCTTCATTCACGCCACGGGCAAGGGTATGTCAACCAGGGTTGATTACATCGAGTTGCACGGCAATGAGGTGAAAACCGGGGACGAGCGTTACGAAAAGCTCGTACCCTAACAACTGGTTTTGAATGGGTGGGTGAATCCTTGTCAGAAGTTCGGAAGAGTACTCACAAGCGCGTGCTGGTCATTCGTATTGGCCGCCTTGGGGACACCATTCTGGCCACCCCGATCATCGAGGTATTGCAGCAGGCTCTTGGATTGGACGTCGCGATAGACTTTGTGGTCAGTCCGGGCGCATCCAGTGCGCTTCTTGAGCTGGATCAGCGTATCAATGAAGTGTTCCCGCTTAATCGTCGCAAGTTACCCTGGCGATTGCACTCCGCGAAACGAGCGCTTCGAAAGCATTCCCGATCCAGGCCTTACGACCTGGTCGTCAACCTCGAATGTGGTACCGAGTGCGATGATTTCATTGAGTTTGTTCAGACCAGGGAATTCTGTGGCCGGCCACTGGTTCAACCACGGCATATTCCCGGGCGGCATTGCGTGGATACGGAGAAGACCATTTATGCCGATCTGCTGGGGGCAGAGCTCGCTGCAGCGGCAGACCCTGCGCTGAAAATTAAACTGGATCCGGAGTTTCTGTCGTCAGCCGGAGAGGTGGATCATATCGTCCTCAATCCGGGCTTTTCCGGCGTGCAAAAGGGCGATTATCGCAGTCACAGGAGCTGGCCGATGGAACATTGGGCTGATTTGATTGGCATCATCAGGCAGCGTTCCGGCCTGGCTATTGCGATTAATGGCACGGAGGAAGAACGCGCATATTTTGAGCCCTTGCTTGCCTTACCCGGCGTGCAGTCACTGTTTGGCTCCCCTCTGCAGACGCTGATTCACGCTATTGTAAAAGCACAGTGCCTGGTTTCGGTCGACACCGGCACCATGCACCTGTCGACAGCACTTGGCACTCCCACCATTGCCCTGTTCGGGCCCACCATTCCGGAATTGACCGGGCCGTACTCCAGAAAGGTGCCTTGCAGGGTGCTCAAAAGTGGTATCGACTGTCAGCCGTGCTTTCGCACTGCTGAGCAAAAGCAATGCACGGTTAACCGCTGCATGCGGGTATTGAAACCAGACCAGGTATACGAAACTGTGGAGAGCGTAATCATCAGCGCAGGTCGAAGTCACTGATGCCGTGTCGAAAATTTGCATGAAGGCAGCCAAAATTTTACAGCCCGTGTTTTGATGAAAATTATAATCATTGCTTGATATTTGTTCATGGCTGCTGCAGGGCAGGGCATATTATGAAAACTTGCGGGCAGGCCGTTCAAGAGGTGTGTAAATGAATAGAGATGTCATTATTAGCTGTGCTGTGACCGGCGCAGCAGATGCCTGGGACAGGCACCCAGACCTTCCCGTGACACCCGCGCAGATAGCACAAGCCGTGATTTCGGCCGCGAAGGCCGGTGCAGCGGTTGCCCACATCCACGTCCGCGATCCTGAAACCGGAAAAGGCTCCCGTGATGTCGAACTGTTCCGTCAGGTAGTGGAACGCGTGCGGGACAGCGATACCGATGTCATTATCAACCTGACTGCCGGCATGGGCGGCGCCTGGTTTCCGGGCGAAGAAGATCCGGCTTATCCCGGCCCCGGCACGGATATGATCGGGCCCGAGGAACGCCTGGCGCATGTCGAAGCCTTGCGGCCCGAGATCTGTAGTCTGGATTGCGGCACGATGAACTTCGGTCATAACGAGATCTACATCAGCACGCCACAATACCTGTGGGACATGGCCGGGATGATCCAGAGCTGGGGAGTAAAGCCGGAGCTGGAAGTATTCGACCTCGGCCAGATCTGGTTCGCCCGGCAGATGATCGAAGGGGGTTTGATTGACAGCCCACCCCTGTTCCAACTTTGCATGGGTATTCCCTGGGGTGCGCCGCCGGACACCGAAAGCATGCTGGCTATGCGCAACGCACTTCCAGCGGAAGCCAACTGGGCCGGCTTTGCGATTGCACGCATGGAAATGCCCATGGTTGCACAAGCAGTGTTGCTGGGTGGCAATGTGCGCGTCGGGCTGGAAGACAATTTGTATTTATCCAAAGGTGTGCTGGCTTCCAACGCACAATTGGTGGAACTCGCAGTGGGGATCATCGAAAGCCTGGGTTCACGGGTCGTGGGCCCTGCACAGGCCCGCGAGCAACTCGGACTGAAGGCCTGATAGTCTTGATGAAGGCACCCAAACTCGACCGGGTTCTTTTCTTTTCAGCGGTTGTTGTCGTACTGGCTGCCTGTATTCCACTGGGCATGATGGAGGAGCGCGCAGCGCCGGTTGTGTCGGACCTTTACAACTGGATTGCCTCAAACATGGGCGTGTTCTACCAGTGTTTCGCTATCGGCACCATGTTGTTTCTTGCCTGGCTGACCTTTGGGCGTTTTGGCCATATTCGCCTGGGTGGCGATAAACCGGATTTTTCCAATTTTTCGTGGGCGGGCATGCTGTTTTGTGCCGGCACCGGCGCATCACTACTGGTTTGGTCAGGCGTGGAGTGGGCGTTTTATTATGACTCCCCTCCATTTGGAGCCGAACCCCGCTCAACGGAAGCTATTGAATGGGCTGCAGCCTATGGCCCGTTTCACTGGGGAGTAACCGCCTGGAGTTTCTACGCTCTGCCCACTATCGCCATCGCATACTCTTTCTACGTCAAGAAGATTCCTCATCTACGCGCCAGCACATCCCTGCACGCCATCCTGGGGCGTTCGGGAGAAAACAGTATGATGGGCCGCCTGGTAGACCTGGCCGCCATGATTGCCTTACTGGGCGGGGCAGGCACTTCGCTGGGCGTAATTGCGCCCACGATCGCGGCGAGCCTGGCAGAACTTTTCGGCATTGAAACGTCTTTTACGCTTGAACTGGGGGTGATGGTCGTTTGCATCGGGCTTTTTGCCATCAGCGTCTACATGGGAATTGAAAAGGGCATCAAGCGGCTCAGTGATCTCAATGTTTATCTTGCATTGGGGTTCCTGACTTTTATCCTGATCGCCGGCCCAACCCTGTTTATTGTGAAGACCAGCGTCAATACGGTCGGATTCATGGCGGAGAATTTCATTCGCATGCTGACATGGACAGATCCCGTTGATAACGTGGGTTTTGTAGAATCATGGACCATTTTCTACTGGGCCTGGTGGATTGCTTTTGCACTCCCTATCGGGATTTTCGTGACGCGTATTTCCCGCGGTAGAACAATTCGCCAGGTCGTGCTCTCCATGCTTCTTTTCGGCACCCTGGGCTGTTGGGTTTTCTACTTCATTCTTGGCAATTATTCGCTTTCACTTGAATTGGAAAGCGTTACCTCAGTGACAGAGAGCCTGGCGGAGAATGGGATGTACATTACCGTGGCCAATGTCATTTCGACCCTTCCACTGGGCGCACTGGCGCTGGCATGGTTCGCCCTGGTAAGCGTGATCTCTGTGGCTACGACTTATGATTCTGCATCCTATACGCTGGCTTCGACCGCAACCTGGGAATTGAAAGAGGGCAATGATCCCGCCCGCTGGCATCGCCTGTTCTGGGCAGCCGTGCTCGGCATGTTGCCGATTTTCATGATGTACGTGGGGGGGCTTGACGTGATCCGCTCGGCGGTCCTGATCGCCTCCTTGCCTTTGTTGTTTGTTGGTGTCGCAATGGCCGTTTCATTACGTAAATCCTTAAGAGCTGATGAGTCAGGGCCCGAACATGAATGAAATCGCTTTTATGGACGCCACAGCGCAGGCCGGCCTGGTACGAAGCAAGGAAGTGTCGCCGGTAGAGCTGGTCGACGGTGCAATCGAACGGATTGAGCGGCTCAACCCCAGCCTCAACGCAGTCATTCACCCGCTGTACGAGCAGGCCCGGGAGGCTGCCAAATCACCAGCGACCGGTCCGTTTTCAGGTGTGCCCTTCCTGGTCAAGGATCTGGCCGCGGAATGCCAGGGTGCACCATTATCAGACGGTTCCAGGTTCACAGCCGGGCGTTATGTTTCACCTGCCGACAGCGAACTGGTGCGGCGCTTCAAGGCGGCGGGGCTGCTTGTTCTTGGCAAGTCCAATACCTCGGAGTTCGGCTTGTTGCCGACAACCGAGCCGGAACGATTTGGCCCGACGCGCAATCCATGGGACATCAGCCGCGGCCCGGGTGGGTCAAGCGGGGGATCAGCCGCTGCAGTGGCATCAGGCATGGTGCCGGCGGGGCACGCCAGCGACGGTGGAGGCTCGATCCGTATTCCGGCCTCGTGCTGCGGGCTGGTTGGCCTCAAGCCGACGCGGGGGCGCAACTCACTGGCGCCTGGTATCGGTGACATTGCGGGCGGCATCATACACGAACATGTGGTCACGAGATCCGTGCGCGACAGCGCGGCAATTCTCGATGCGACGTCCGGATCGATGCCGGGTGATCCTTATTTCCCATCCCGCCCGGAACGTCCATTCCTGGAAGAAACCAGGGAAGGCGCCTGGCGTGATGCCGGCCGCCTGAAGATTGGTTTTGGAACGGAGCCGCTGAACGGCGCCATCACCCACCCGGAATGCGTAGCTGCTGCCAGGTCTGCTGCTTTGCTTTGTGAAGAACTGGGGCACGATGTCGTGGAGGCTTCTCCGAGCGTGAACAGCGGCATGATGTTCAAGTCATTTGGCCAGGTAATGACCGCTTACCTGGGCTGGAACATTGCCGCCTGGGAACGCCGCACCGGATATGTGCCGGCCGAAGTAGATTTCGAGGCTGTAACCTGGCGGATGTACCAGCACAGCAAGAAGCAGACCGGCGCAGATTATCTGCTGGCCTGGCAGGACTTGCACAAGTGCTGTCGCCAGTTTGCTGAATTTTTCTCTGAATACGACCTGTGGCTGTCTCCAACTCTTGCTCAGCCTCCGGTTCCGCTGGGTTATTTTGACTACAGCTACGAAACACGCATGCAGCACATTTCTCACCTGGGTGATTTCACCGGATTCACGCTGGTTTCCAATGCAAGCGGCCAGCCGGCCGTTTCACTGCCTTTGCACTGGACCCAAAATGGGGCAGGCGGCGGCTTACCGGTTGGCGTGCAGCTGACAGGGCGCTATGGTGACGAAGCCACATTGATTCGCCTGGCGGCGCAACTGGAGCAGGCCAGACCCTGGGCTCATCGCCGTCCTCCAGTCAGTGCAGTATCGCCCAGCGAGACAAAATGACGCAGTGGATTCAAGCGCGCGAAGTTGCCGGCCTGTTGAGGCCGGGAATGACTGTGTTCATTGCCGGCGGAACGGCCGAACCAAGGGAAATACTCAATGCTCTGTCTGAACAGGGCGAGTGCTGTGCGGGTGTTCGTTTTGTAGCTGTTTCTCTGCCGGGCATCAATCAGGTGGACTTCACGACTTTGAACGGCCAGGCGCAATCCACGGCCTTTTTCACGACGCCGGAAAATCGTGAATCCATAGCCACGGGACGCACTGATTTCATTCCCATGCAATACAGTGCGATTTTCGATTACCTGGAGCGCGACCTGCCGCTAGATATCGCGCTGGTACAACTTCCCAAGCCGGGCAGCAGTTCGGTCAGTCAAGGTATCAGCGTTGATTTCCTGCCTGCCGTTCTGGGTAAGGCGGGCCTGGTCATTGGCGAGATCAACAGGCATCAGCCAGTACC